>JAUXUF010000130.1 GCA_030684645.1 Bacteroidota bacterium
ATACTCATTGACCAATGCAGATATTGAATCAGAAATTGCATGGAAAGATGGAGAGTTTATTTTTAGGAAAATCCCTTTCCCCGATTTGGTTCAAAGGCTTGAGCGCTGGTATGACGTAAAGTTGAATTATTCAGGTATCGAACTTCAGAAATTTGCTTTTACCGGTCGGTTTAAAAATCAGGAAACCATCTGGCAGGTGCTTGACGCTTTGAAGTTAACCATGCCAATGGATTACCGGAAGTCAACATTCAGAGAATTTGAAATCATTTATAAACCTTTAAAACAGAATTAAAAAAAAAGGCGAATTGTCGCCACAACAATTCGCCTTCGGTAACAATCAATAAATTATTAATTGTCTAAACACTTCAAATTTATGAAAAAAAAATGGATTCAACCGAGAGGCACGTTATGTATTGATGTCCCTCAAATGATGAAAATTATGAAATTAATGACCTTTTTTCTATTTGTTGCAGTGATGCATGTTGCCGCAGCAACTTACTCTCAAACTACCAAACTAACAATTGTTGGTCAAAACCTTAGTATTGGTGATGTCCTTGACCGGATTGAGACTCAGTCGGATTTCTCGTTTTTCTTCAATGCCGATCAGCTTGAGCTGAAAAAACGGATTAATATTGACGCTGACAAACAGCTGGTAAGTGTGATTCTGGACGAAATTTTAAACGGATCAGGATTAACGTATACCATTAACAACAAATTAATTGTTATTCACAAACCAAGTGAAACTGGCAATGTATTGACATTGCAGCAACAAAAATCCGTTTCCGGTAAGGTAACCGATGCTAAAGGGTTGTCTTTGCCCGGAGTTTCTGTTGTAATAATAGGTACAAATATTGGTACAATTACTGATGGAAATGGAGATTTCTCACTTTCCAACATTCCGGAAAACCAAATTTTACAATTCACTTTTATCGGAATGAAATCCCAGCAAATCAATATTGGTTCCAAAAACAATTTTAACATTGTAATGGAGGAGGAAACTATCGGTGTTGATGAAGTAGTTGTCACAGCATTGGGTATTAAGCGTGAGAAAAAAGCGCTTGGTTACTCAGTCGGGGAGGTGAAATCGGATCAAATGGTTCGTGTGCCTCAAAAAGACATTCTTGGTGCACTGCAAGGGAAAATGTCGGGGGTGAGAATCACCAATACATCGAATGATGTTAACGCTGACACCTATGTCAATATCCGCGGAATCACTTCTCTTTCCGGCAACAATGCCCCATTGGTCGTTGTAGATGGGGTGCCTGTGGGTAATGACAAGATGATGAAAGACCTAAGTACCGATAATATTGAGAGTGTTACCGTGTTGAAAGGTCCAAGTGCGGCGGCTCTTTACGGGTCCAGGGCAGGAACCGGTGTTATCCTGATAACCAGCAAATCGGGTAAGACGAAAAAGAATGGTATAGGTGTAGAGGTGAGTGTAGGATCAACCTATTCGGTACCCTACAAATACATTAACCTTCAAAACAGGTTTACGACAGGTATAAGCGGGGTTTTAAACGAAAGCGCTTATCAGCAATGGAATGGCCCTGAGGAGGGTGCTTCTGCCGTTCAGTGGAATACAAACGGGATTGCCAAACCTCTGAAATTTTACAATAACACGCTTCAGGATTTCTTTCAGACAGGGTTAGAAACGGTGATTAATGCGAGTGTGAATGGTTCGTACGATCGCGGATCTTACCGGCTTTCGGTTTCCCATCTGGGAGCAACCGGGGTTTATCCCGGTGTTGAATTAGACCGCAAGGGGGTGAATATGGCAGCTACCTACAATATTACTCAAAAAGTGAAATTATCCACCAATCTTGATATCGAAAACCCCAATTCGGATAACTATCCAGTCAAAAACGGAGGCGATTCCCAGTATATGGCACTCTACCAGACTCCTCCCCACGTGAATATCAATGACCTGAAAGATTACTGGAAAACCCCTAACGTACTGCAAAAAGGAGTAAGTACAAATTATGACAACCCATGGTTTGCTGCTTATGAATTGAAGGACGCGTTCAACCGGATGAGAATGTTTGGGAACATCAAACTCGATTACCAGATTCTTCCCGATTTAAAGGTAATGGGACGCTACGCATATAGCTACAATAACAATAAAAGGAAGTACAGGCAACCCTGGTCGAGTTATGGCGGTGATGGCGGTGGACAGAACACGGCATTTGGTTTGTATCAAGAGCAAATTAATGATGAGAGAGAGATGAATGCAGATGCACTTATCTCTTACACGAAAAAGATTGAGAAATTTCAGATCGACCTCTCTGGTGGAGGCAACCTGATGAAACAACGCAGTTACGCGATGTATGGGGGCGGCTCCAAACTCGTTTTAGCAGGCCTTTATACACTCTCCAATGTTGACAGAGGCAGCCTTGGTTATTATGATTACACGTACAAAAAAAATATTTACAGTGCCTATGGCTTGCTTAACCTGAGTTATAATAACTGGATTTTTCTCGATGTAACTGCCAGAAACGACTGGTCGAGTACACTGCCGAAAGCCAGCAGATCTTATTTCTATCCATCGGCCTCATTAAGTGTTCTGGTTAATGAGATGGTTACGCTTCCTTCATGGGTCTCCCTGCTTAAACTTAGATCAGGGTTGTCACAAGTAGGTAAGGATACCTCTCCATATTCTATTTCGACGGTACTTAACCAGGGGACATGGGGAGCCAATACGGCCTATTCGGTTCCGGGAAGCTTACCCAATATTAACCTGAAACCTGAGATTGCCAGTTCTTTTGAGATTGGCACGGATGTATCCTTTCTTAATAACCGGCTCGGTTTTGACTTTACCTATTACAAGGTTCAGAACAAAAACCAAATCCTGAATGCCTCCACTTCATCCATGTCAGGTTATAATTCAGCGACGATCAATGCAGGTAATATAGAGAATACCGGTATTGAAATCGGATTAAACGCTGTTCCTTGGAAAACAACGGATTGGAAATGGGATATCAGTGCAAATTTCACCAAGGAAAGAAGTCAGTTGATAGAGTTGACCCCAGGTATCGATCAGTTCCTGTTCTGGGCAAGCCGCGAAGTTTATGCCTGGACCAAGGTAGGCGGCTATGTAGGTGATTTTTATGGCACTGACATGAAGCGGGTTCCAGATGGTCCTTATAAAGGCTGGCCTATACTCGATGCAAACGGCAGAATGCAAAATGGCAAAGCCGGAGATGATTATATCGGCAGCTATATGCACGATTTTATGGTGGGATTGCAAACCAGCCTGAGCTATAAAAGCGTAACGCTCTCGTTAAGTTTTGACTGGAGACAAGGGGGTAAATATATGGACGAAACGATGCTGCGATTGGGCAGGGCCGGAAAAGTTGAGTACACCCACCCAGGTGATCCCGGGTCCAGCACCTTCTCAGGTATCCTGAATAACAATTCCTTTAACGGCGACATGAATGCTTTGGCCAACGAGATCAAATCGCATCCTGAGATTTACCAGAACAATGTCTGGATCGGTGGACTGACACAGGATCTTGGCGGATTTCTTTACAGCAATGGAATCTACGAAGGGGCTTATTTCCCGGGTGTAAGATCCGATGGAGCAGGTGGCTATATAGAGAATTTCGGGGCGGCCGGAACAAAGATTATTAAGGCGTACGATACCTATCAGCCTACAGGTGGATACTTTTATCTTGACCAAAAAACTGAATGGGTTTATGATGCATCTTTTGTTAAACTCAGGGAGATCGCACTCTCCTACACGCTACCTAAATCATGGGCAGGAAAAGTGGGCGCTCAAGACCTCGTCATTTCCGGATTCATGAAAAACATCCTCCTTTATGCCGCGAACAAAACCAACCAGGATCCTGAGTCGATTTACAATAATAATCCTTTAACTGGTCAAACCATGCAGGGATTCGTCCTCTGGAATGGCTCACCGATCGTTATGCCCGCCGGTTTTAAAATCAATGTCACCTTCTAAAACCGAAAGAGATGAAAAAAATTCAATTTAACTCGAAAAAGATGAAAAAGCTAAAAACTATATTTCTCAGCATGATCACGATAGTAATCCTGCTGACAACATCCTGTGAGGATCTCACAGAGATCAATAAGAGCCCAAATCAATTGAGTGCCAGCGATATAAATATTAAGTATGTCCTAACATCCGTTCTCTCCAGTTCTGCGACCAACTATATTCGCGGACATGTATACGGAAGTACGATTACATTGTCGGAAGCGATGCAATACTTGCAAAGAGACTATATCGATTACGCAGGTACCAATACTTTTAGCTGGACTCCACAAAATTTTAGTTCATTCAATTCCTCTTTGATTAACAGCCAGTACATAGTTGATCATGCTAACGGCGAAATTTCAGAGGGCAACCAAAAATTCTATACTGCAGCAGGACAAATTATGCGCAGCTTTTATTATGGTTTCATGACGTCACTCTGGGGCGATATGCCTTATTCAGAAGCGATGAAAGCTACTGAGGGGAACTTTACCCCAGTTTACGATGCTCAGAAAGACATCTTCAAAGGGATATTAGCCGATCTGAAATCGGCAAATGATCTTTTGGCAACTGTAACGGCTGTTGATGGGGCTTCATCTGCAGATATCATGTATGGAGGCGATGTTTTAAAATGGAGAAAATTTTGTAATTCTTTGCGGTTAAGGTTTTTAATGAGGCTATCTGAGAAATCGGCCGCCGAAGCCGGCTTAGATGCCAAGGCTGAATTTAGTGCAATTGTGGGCAATAGCTCAGCTAATCCGATTTTTACTTCCAGCAGCGATAATGCCTCCATTTTCTATCCCGGATCAGATAATGCAACTGCATGGCCAGGCGGACCGCTCGGTTGGAACAACAGGTCAGAATACTATCGCCGTAAACCGTGTGCTACTTTTGTCAACGCGTTGGTGACAAACGGAGATCCACGGTTGACTACTTTTATCCGCCCTGTTGATTCTCAGTTAAGGGTTAGCAGTTCCGCAACAGGTTATGAGAAACTTCCTGACGGACAGATTATCCTGAATGTTTCTCCAGCCCAGGTTGGTACTACGGCTATTAATACGTTAAGGTATGTCGGTTTACCACCGGCTATGGGAATTCCCGACCTTTATAATCTTTCGAGTCTGTCAAATTTTAATACGCTTAAAGGTCTTAATTCCACTATTTACATTGATCAGGCTGCTAATCCGAATGTTTCGTACCTTGGCGACATCTACGCTCAAGATAAAAATCCGTTGGTAAAAGCGGTATATATGAGCTACGCAGAACTCAGTTTTATCCTTGCTGAGGGGCGTCAGAAGGGGTGGATCACAACCGGCGATGCAATTGAATTTTTCAAACAAGGAATCACGGCAAGTTTACGGCAATATGCAATTGCTGATGGCAGCAAGACTGTATATAACTCTGTAACTGATGCTTTGGAAACCTTCTCCGAAAGTGCTTTTATTGCTGCGCAGGCAGCTAAATATACCTCTGCAGCCGACGATGCTGCCAAATTAAACGTGCTGATGACCCAAAAGTGGCTGGCCACTTTCATGACCCCGGAATTCTGGTTTGACTGGCGCAGAACTGGTCTTCCAAATTTGGGAGCAAATTTAATTTCAGCCAGTAAGGGGTCTAAAATTCCGGTACGGTATCAATATGGTACCGACGAAACAATTCTAAACAAACCGAATGTTACGGCTGCAATTGGTAAATTACAACCAGCTGTAGATGACCAGTGGAGTAAAATGTGGCTATTACAGGGGTCGAATAAACCTTGGTAAATAATGTAACTTCTGAAAAAACGCAGACAATTCGTTTAAAGATTTTTCAGTTATAGTTTAGTTAGTCTGTTAGTTAAGCTGTCCCCTTTTTTGGGGACAGCTTTCTTTGGATTAGAAAGCTGATCTTTTTATAGACTTTATACAATATAGAAACAGGTTGGTCGGCTTCGGTAGATCAGCCCGATATTTTAAAAAGTCTGGTAAGCTCTTATGACTTTTTATTTTGCTTTTGATAAAACGAATAATCCAATCTATCGCAAAAAAGCAAGTTGAGAATCGTTCACACCATTTATGATACACCATACCTGTTCCGGCGGTTCCATCCCTGTTTCAAGCCAAGGATTGATTTTTTGGTCACATCCGGTTTAAATCCCGAGAAAATAACCAGGGAATGAATATGCCACGGCAATTTATCAACCTGTTCACTTCCTTTCAGAAGAGATTTCCGTTAAATTCAGGATCAATATTAGGATTAATTTCCGTCTGGAATTTTAAATTGTATTTTTGACAAACCATATTTAACCCAAATAAACTATTGCTGATGAAACCCTGTATCCTATCCATTTTACTCCTTCTTTCCATCTGCTTTTCGTCCAATTCAGTGGCTCAGAATCCATCACCAGTCGATTACGTCAATCCGCTGATGGGCTCCGATTCCAACTATTCCCTGTCGAGCGGGAACACCTATCCAGCCATTGCACTGCCCTGGGGTATGAATTTCTGGACTCCGCAAACAGCCAAAATGGGTGATGGATGGATTTATTCGTACGATGCAACGAAAATTCAGGGGTTCAAACAAACACATCAGCCTAGTCCGTGGATCAACGATTACGGCCAGTTTTCTCTTTTCCCAATGACTGGTGAGCTAAAAATTAAGGGAGAAAAACGGGCAAGCTGGTTTTCGCACAAGGCAGAAACGGTGAAACCCTATTATTACAGTGTTTACCTGGCCGATTACGATGTAACCACCGAAATCACCCCGACCGAACGGGCTGCGATGTTCCGCTTTACTTTTCCGGAGAATGAAAAATCATGGGTGCTGATTGATGCTTTCGACAAAGGATCATACATCAAAATTATTCCTGCCGAAAATAAAGTAATTGGCTACACGACCCGCAACAGTGGCGGAGTTCCTGAGAATTTTAAAAACTATTTTGTAATGCAGTTCGATAAGTCCTTTGCTGGAAGTTTGGTTTGGAGTGACTCGGTTGTGGTTGCCGGAATTTCAGAGTTAAAAGCCAACCATGCCGGAGCTGCAATTCGGTTTAAAACCAGAAAAGGAGAACAGGTTCATGCCCGTGTAGCTTCTTCGTTTATCAGTTTCGATCAGGCTGAATTAAACCTGAAAGAACTGGGCTCCGATAATTTTGATCAGGTTTGCCAAAAAGGAAAAGACATCTGGAACAAAGAATTGTCGCGCATTGCGGTTGAAGGTAGCACTACCGATCAAACACGCACCTTTTATTCCTGTTTGTACCGCACCATGTTGTTCCCCCGTAAGTTTCATGAGTTCGACAAAGACGGCAAGATGATTCATTACAGCCCATACAACGGACAGGTTTTGCCGGGTGCGATGTTCACCGACAATGGTTTCTGGGATACTTTTCGCGCTATTTTTCCCTTCTTCAACCTGATGTTTCCAACATTGAATGCGCAAATTCAGGAAGGATTGGTAAACACGTACAAAGAAAGCGGATTCCTTCCGGAGTGGGCAAGCCCGGGCCACCGCGATTGCATGATCGGCTCCAACTCTGCTACCATTATCGCCGATGCTTACTTAAAAGGAGCAAGAGGATATGACATTAATACGCTTTACGAGGCTGTCCTGAAAAATACAAAAACCGAGGGGCCGCTCTCATCTGTTGGGCGAAATGGCGTTGATTATTACAATAAGCTGGGCTATATTCCCTACGATGTAAAAATCAATGAAAATGCTGCCCGCACTCTTGAATATGCTTTTGCCGACTGGACTATATTACAACTGGCCAAAGAACTGAAACGCCCTCAGGAAGAAATTGATTTGTTTGCCAAACGCTGCCAGAACTACCGGAATGTATTCGATCCGGAAACCAAACTGATGCGTGGGAAAAATCTGGACGGGACTTTTCAGAAACCGTTTAATCCGTTTAAATGGGGCGATGCCTTCACTGAGGGAAACAGCTGGCATTACACCTGGTCGGTGTTTCATGATATTCAGGGATTGATTGATTTGATGGGCGGTAAAAAAGAATTTGTTGGTATGCTCGACTCTGTTTTCGTGGTTCCGCCAATTTTTGATGCGTCATATTATGGGCAAGTGATTCACGAAATCCGTGAGATGCAGATCATGAACATGGGCAATTATGCGCATGGTAATCAGCCCATTCAGCACATGATTTACCTGTACAATTACGCCGGTCAGCCATGGAAAACGCAAAAATGGGTGCGCGAGGTGATGAACCGGATGTACCTTCCTACTCCGGATGGTTATTGCGGCGATGAAGACAACGGGCAAACTTCGGCCTGGTACGTATTTTCGGCCATGGGTTTCTATCCGGTTTGCCCCGGAAGCGACCAGTATGTTCTGGGAGCGCCGCTTTTCAAAAAGATAACGATTAAGCTTGAAAACGGAAAGGAAGTAATCCTAAATGCCCCGGATAACAGCGCTGAAAATAAATACATTAAGTCGGCTAAGTTCAATGGGAAAGAATATTCTAAAAACTGGCTAAGCCACCACGATCTGATGAAAGGTGCGGTCATTGATTTCGAAATGTCTGCCACACCCAATAAGGAAAAAGGTATTTCCGAAAAGGATTTCCCGTATTCATTTTCAAATGAGGTGATGAAATAAGAGAAACCTTTAAATCCTTAATCATCCCATGCCTATCAATCGTTGTATTTGTTTAATTTTATGCTAAAGATTAAACCCAAAGATCATGCTAAAAGACCTTATCCTGAAAAACCGCAGTTACCGGCGTTTTTACCAATCCGAACGAATCAGTAAATCTCAGTTGCGCGAATGGATTGATTTGGCGCGAAATTCAGCTTCGGCACGCAATGCTCAATCGTTGAAATATGTTCTTAGCACAGACGAATCCCTAAATACACAGATCTTTGATCAGCTGGCCTGGGCCGGATATCTATCCTATTGGTCTGGACCTGAAGAAGGCGAACGCCCTTCAGCGTACATCATTTTACTGAATGACACCTTGATTTCAGGAAATTATTTCTGTGACGACGGAATTGCCCTGCAAAGTATTTTGCTTGGAGCAACCGAAGCCGGTTTTGGCGGGTGTATTATCCATTCGGTGAACCGGAATAAACTTCGGGATTTGCTCAATTTATCGGAGCAATATGAGATTCTCTACGTTCTGGCTCTCGGGAAACCCAAAGAAACTGTAATCATTGACGAAGTGAAAGAGGGAGATATCAAATACTGGCGCGACGAAAATCAGGTTCACCACGTTCCGAAACGGGCGTTGGATGAGATTATTCTTGACTCGAAATTAGTAAGTCCTACTAAATTGGAGTTGTAAGGAAATCAATGTAGTTTGCCGGTGTAATTACATCAAAACGATGCTCGGGATAGGCATCGGCAAATGTTTGAGGCAGCTTTGATTTTTTGCTTTCGTTCCATTTGAACTCAAAGGCATACAAAACTCCATCTTTTTCTTCTAAAAGGTCAATCTCCTGCTGAGTTTGCGTTCGCCAAAAATAATTTTTCCGGTAATCGCGGTTGTACGAATTCTGCTTCATGCGTTCGCTTACCATGAAATTTTCCCACAAAGCGCCAACATCCTGCCTCAACGCCAGTGGCGCAAAATTGTTAAGAATTGCGTTCCTCACACCATTGTCGTAAAAGTAGATTTTCCGGCTTTTCTTCAATTCGTTGCGCAAATTCCGGTTAAACGAACTTAGCCGGAATACTACAAAACACTTTTCGAGCAATTCGATGTACTTTTCGATGGTAGCTTTATCAACACCAATTAATTGCCCCAGCTCATTGTACGAAACCTCCTGCCCCATTTGCAATGCAAGGCCGGTCAACAACTTCTCAAGCACATCCGGTTTCCTGATATTCTGGAATGAAAGAATATCTTTGTATAAATAACTATTGATCAGTTCAAGCAAATTCTCCTGTTCACTGCCCAAATCATTGACGATTTCAGGATACAGACCGTAAATCAGACGCCGTTCCAGCATCCTGTTTTCAGTTAATTGGCTATGATGTGCTACCATTTCGGCAATTGACAATGGGAACAGGTTGAATTCATATTTTCGTCCGGTGAGTGGTTCGTTCGTTTTGTTCCGAAGCTCAAAGGCCGACGATCCGGTTGCTATCACCTGTACTTGTTTGATATTGTCAACGATTAATTTGAGCGTCAAACCTATGTTTTCAACCTTTTGTGCTTCATCAATCAGGAGCAATGTATTCTTTCCAATCATTGCTTTTAGCTGGTCTGACGTTACATTTTCGAGCATTTGTCGAATGTCAGGTTCATCGCAATTCAGCAGAAGTGTTTCCTGATCCTGTTCTTTTTGTAAACTCTTTAATAACGTTGACTTACCAACCTGACGGGGACCGACCAATAGGATGGCTTTTCCTTTTCCAAGGCGATCGGTCAATTGCTTCAAAATTAGTCGGGATATCATGTCTTATTTTTTATACAAAAATAGCATTTATTTTTGTAATCCCAAATTTAGACTTGAATCTGGGATTATAATCCCATTTTTAGACTTGGATTTGGGATTAGGAATAAAAACAAATTCTGACAGGTTTCAAAAACCTGTCAGGATTTACTATTTGATCAACCAATTCGATCTGAAAATAAAGCCGCAATTAACGCATTCCAATCTCCAATTCTCCTGAAGACAGTCCTTCTGCACTTGCTTTTACTTTTATAACTCCGGAAGTTTTTCCGGCCTTCAGCAAAATGGTTGAAATGCCGGCTTCCACTTTTTTTGGATTGTCGCCAACCAATTCAGCATCCCCCTCAACTGAAAAATGAATTGCACGATTGTAATTTGGAATAATTGTTCCATCAGCATCGGTGACTGAGGCATACATAAAGACGACATCGTTCTTTCCTGACAGTATTTCTTTTCCACTCAAATCAATGGTCAAAGAAATTTTTGCAGGTTCACCAGGAGTTCTCACCTGGGTTTTTACCACTTCCTTTCCTGAAATAAATCCTTTGGCTTCGAGCTTTCCGGCAACAAATTCAGGAATAGAGAAGGTAAATGGCGGATGTTTCAGGTTGGTTGAATTTCTATCCTGGTCAGGTTTTTGGCGGGCAATCACATTCCCGTTGAGCGACAGTTCAACTTCGTCGCAATTACTGTAAACTTTTACATCAACAAAGGAGGGATCATTCCAGAAATTGGCGATATAGATCATTGGTTCAGCTTTTTCAGCCTGACTCGCATAAAAGAAAAATGCAAATTTCGGCAACCTGAAAATGTCCATAATTCCGGAAGATTCAATATCGGGAGCATAACCACGCTTATAATCGAACATCAGCCAGTTGGCATCACCGGCCGCCGGACCATTCAAATTATCGTTGTGTGATTCCTGATAATTAAGCGCCTGCTGTGCCAGTCGTTTCTGACCAGCGCCACGCAATTGACGTGAGTTCCTCTCTTCTTTTTGCAAATCGCCATAAGCCGTCTGGTTGAAACCTGCATTTTGTGCATAATATTCCCAATCACCGTATTCAGCAATCACTAGTGGTTTATTGCCGGCATATTTGTTCCAGTAATACGGAGGTCTGGCGTGCTGACGTGCAGGGATAAACACATCATAAACATCATCGATCCAGCCACAGGTGTACACATCAGTCACCGGTAATTCTTCGTGAACCGCCTGATGTGCACGTTCCATATATTGTTTGGGCATTCCGGATTCGTTCAGCGAGGCTTCCCATAAAATAATGGACGGATGATTGCGGTCGCGACGAACCATTTGCCGTGCATCATTAATACTGTTCTTCTGAAATTCTTCATCCCCGACAAATTGCCAACCGGGAATAGCATCCATCACCAAAATACCCAATTCGTCGCAGGCAGCTAAAAAAGCCGGAGACTGCGGGTAATGCGAGCAACGTACAAAATTGAATCCGGCCTGTTTGATTTTAAAGGCATCGCGATACTGCGCATTGTCAGAAAGAGTGTTCCCGATATATGGATATTCCTGATGGCGGTTGGTTCCACGCAGTTTTAGATTTTGACTGTTCAGCACAAATCCATCTGTTGCAGAAAAGGAGAAAGTACGGATGCCAATTTTTTCAGAAATTGAATCAACAGCCATTTTATCACTGATAACCTGAACATTTAACCGGTAAAGATTTGGGCTATCGGGCGACCACAAGTGCGGGTTTACAATTGATAATTGTTGTTTGAACTGAATATTTCCGGAGGCTGAGACAAGTTGTTCGGCTGAATTTTCCGTAAGAACTGTTTCCCCTCTCGTGTCGTTCAAACTTATTCGTATAGATGCAGGTTTTGCTGTAGCCGTTTCATTTTCTACATCAACCTGCACATTGATTTTGGCTGATTTCTCAGTTACATCAACATAGGAAACCGACACTCCGCCGCCCGCAACACGATTGGCTGCAACCGGATCAGAAATGTGTAATTTATCTTTTATTTCGATTGTTACGTTTCGGTACAGGCCGCTGTAATAATTGAAATCGAGCGTGGCCAGCGGTTTTCCGGGAGGGACTTCCGGATTGTCGCGGTTGTCGAGTTCAACCAGAATGCAGTTTTCCTGACCAAACTTAACTTTTTCGTCTAATTTTACCTGAAAAGGCAGATATCCGCCCAGATGTGTTTCGATAAGTTCGCCATTGAGATAAACTTTGGCCACCTGCATGGCTCCATCAAAATTCAGGAAGACTGATTTGCCTTTAAACTGATCAGGAACAATAAAAAACTTACGGTAACGGGCAATTCCCTGCCATTGTTTATCGGGCGAATCAACTGGTTCGAGGTTGGTTGTATGTGGCAGGCTAACTTTTTGCCAAACAGTTGCTTTCTCATCGTTTTTCTGAAACAGTTCAGGAGAAATACTACCAGTAGGATCTTTAACGAATTCCCATCCGGAGTTAAAATTGCCTTCGTCAGTAGGAAAAATAATCGGAGCTGATTTGACACAGGAGGATACAATCAGACTCCAAAGAAATAGGTTTAGTAATTTTCGAAAGGTCATATGTTCGGATTTTAAAAATTGGTTATAATTCTTACCTCTTGCGGGTTATTTCAATCAATTTTCGGGTAGAGTCGGTCATAAAGAGAGGAATATTGAGTAAGCCTTCATCCTGTTTGAGATTTCTCAGCGAATAACGGATACGGATTTCGGGCAGAAATTCCTTATTATACAAGCTCAGGCTTTTCCCTGTTACAGACGTGTCCGATTTTACTTCAATCGGGATGATGGTATTCTCATATTGGATCAGGAAATCTATTTCGGCTTTATTCCCTGATGTCCAGTAACGGGGAGGTGTTTCAAATTGCCTGATTAAACTTTGTAAAACGTAATTTTCGCTTAACGCCCCTTTAAATTCTGTGAACAATCTATTCCCTTCTTTTATAGCAACCGGATCGAGCAATGAAAGACGACGGAGCAATCCAACATCCAGCAAATATATTTTAAAGGCTGTAAGATCGTCATAAGCAGATAAGGGCAAGGAAGGTTTTGTGTTTCGAAAGACTTTGTGCAACAACCCGGCTTGATTGAGCCACAAAAGGGCATTTTCGTACTCGCGGGCACGGGCTCCGGTCTTTACTGACTGGTATAGAAATTTTTTATTCTCGCGGGCAAGCTGTGATGGGATCGACGACCAAATGAAACCTATTTTTGGAATATTTTTGTTTTCGACGTGCTTTGAGAAATCAAGCGTGTAAGCATTCAGAATATTCTTCAGGATTTGCTGGGTCAGTTCAACATCTTGTTTCTCAAGCAAAGCCACCACAGCCTCAGGCATTCCTCCGGAAATAAAAAACATCTTAAATTTCTCGGTCAATCGATTAAAGAAAATATCCGGAATTGGGGCGATGTCATCAATCTGGTTGAGATAGAATGCAAGTGAAGGGTCGTCAGCCGATAAGAATTCGGAGAACGAAAGCGGATGAACAGTTAAAAAATCAACTTTACCAACAGGAAAAGAAGCGCCCCTTGACAACGTGACACCCAGTAATGAACCGGCACAAGCAACAGCATATTCGGGTGCATTTTCACAAAAATACTTCAATGAGTTCAGCGCATCATTGCACTCCTGAATCTCATCGAAGATAAGCAGCGTTTTGCCAGGTAGAATGGCTTTCCCATTTACCAGTCCCAGATTTTGGAGAAGCCGTCCAACATCCTTCGAAACAGCAAAAAATTGTTTAAGTTCTGGCTGTTCATCAAAGTTGAAATAAGCAACGTTTTCAAATTCCTCTTCACCAAACGTTTTCAACAACCAGGTTTTGCCTACTTGGCGCGCCCCCTGCAATATCAATGGCTTACGGTTGGGGGCTTCTTTCCATTCAATTAACTTTCGATGAATTTCCCGTTCTATCTTCATTTTTCACGCTTTTTGTGTTTATTGTGTGATATAAATCACACAATAAACACATTTAGTGCGAATGTAATCATTTGAAACAATTTGACAGGTTTATGCGAAACATTTTTTTTGTATTTTTTTGCGCACGGTTGACGAATAATGATAAATACCTCATTGGCAAGTTTTCATTCACTTTCCATAAAAGCGTCCATAGCCTTCGTTGGTTTTCCATCGGCTCCCCACGCGCTCAACGCATAATGGCTCCAGCTTCTGGCTCCTTCAGGTTCCCAGTAGAATACACCCAATCCTTTACCTTCGGGCACTTCCTTGACCTTTTTCTGAACAGCTATCAGCATATCGTATGTATTTTGAACCTTATTGTCTTCGCCTCCCACTTCAACTACCATTACTTCCTTTCCGTAGCGTGATGCCATGTCTTTCAGGTTAGCTCCCAGATCATCAATCGAAAGTATATAATCCGGTTTTCCTTCGAGCCAGTATGGATAATAAGACAAGCCTATTACATCGTATTTTGCTCCGTTGGCCTTTGCTGCATCAAACCACCACCTGAAACGACCGCTGTTGTTCCCCTGATCAACGTGAAGAATTACCTTTGACTGCGGACTTACAGCTTTGATCGCATCATACCCTTTATTAATCAGTTGAACCAGTTGAGGCCAGTTCGAAGTACTTCCTTCCGGGTAAATCATGCCTCCGGGAATTTCGTTTCCAACCTGAACCCATTCCGGAGTTATTCCTGCAGATTTGAGTGCTGACATCACATCAAAAGTATAATCGTAAAGATCGTTCAGTAAGGTGGGAAAATCATGACCTTCCCAGGCTTTCGGTTTTCTTTGTTTACCCGGGTCAGCCCAACTGTCGCTGTAATGAAAGTCAATCATGACCTGCATTCCCCATTTCTGAGCCCGCACTGCCATAACAACGGTTTCGTCCTTACTGCAATGGCCGCTGGCTTTATCATCCAAGGGATTGACAAAAGTTCTTAACCTGATGGAATTAATCCCATGATCCTTTAGTATTTTAAAGCAATCTTCTTCGTCGCCTTTGTCGCTATAGAATTTATATCCGGTAGCTTCCATCTGAGGTAACCAACTAATATCGGCGCCTTTTGAGAAAGTTGCATTCGGTGTGTTTTGCGATGTTCCTACTTTGCTGCATCCAGTAAACAAGATGACTGAAAAGAGTATAAGGAGTAATTGGAATGGTGAAGTCTTCATTTTCAGAATTGGTTAATTTAATGCTCGAAATGTCATACGAATATCGCATAAAATTGAATAATAGAAGTGTTTTTTGGAAATTGATCAGTATATTTTCTTGTTTTTCGAACTTTTCAAGAAACACCACCGGAAGGTTTGAAGTTGCTTGGAATAATTATTCGAGGAAAATATATTTTGGAAAATGTGCTTTTGATTCCAGATTTGACTAGCCCAGTTTGCTGATTTTTTCCAGACGGTGAATGTCTAAAATTCGGATTTTTCGGCCGTCAATGGCAATCACTTTTTCGCCGGCAAAGGTTGATAATGTTCGGATGGCATTTGAGGTAGTCATGTTCGACAGGTTGGCGATGTCTTCGCGCGAAAGGTAAACTTTCAGGGTAGCGCCATCATTTTCCCAGCCATATTTTTCTTTCAGCAATAGTAGCGATTCAGCCAAACGACCGCGGATATGCTTTTGGGTAAGCGTAACTGTCCGCATGTTCGAGAACCCAAGTTCACGGGCAATTTTCTGGAGAAGTTTAAGTGAAAAGTTTGGATTGGCAAGCAATTTATGGTAGAAATATTCATGAGAAATGATACCAACGGTTGAGTCTTCCAGCGCAATAGCAGAACCAATGTGGAGTTCTTCGGCCAGCAAGGCTCTGTACCCGATAAGACCCAGAGGTTTTGTCATCCGGATGATTTGCTCACGACCGCCAACGCCTTCTTTGTAAATAATTACTTTCCCATCGAGCAGGAATAAAAACGATGTTGGTCTTTCACCCTCTTTGAAAATAAATTCATTCTTTTTGTAATAAGCCAAAGTGATGTGGTTCTGCAAATCCTCTTTTTCTTCAAGGGTGAGTGTGCTGAAAATAGATTTTGGACTTTCAAAGACTTCTTTCATCCCCAATTCTTGACTCAACATAGAAATAAATTTACATGTTCTGTAGCATCAAAGTTAAGTAAATTTGTCAGACAATAAAATTTAGGTCATTAATTTCCCTTTTACAAAGAAGACAAAACAGTTTTTTAAATCTATCAGGAATATCTTGCAACCAAAGGCATCCGACGGCCGAACCCAAATGCCTTTGAACTAATCCTAAGGATTGGGGGCGCCTGAAATCGCTTATATTCATTGTTGTTCACCATCCTGACAGTACGCAAAACAGTTGTCTCATCAAAGCCTTGTTCTATAATTTCATCAGGCGAAAGATTCAGTTCAATGTAGCTGAATAAAATCTGATCCAGAATTTCATAATCAGGAAGTGAATCGGAATCTTTCTGATCGGGGCGAAGTTCGGCCGAAGGTGGTTTCAGGATGGTATTGACCGGAATGATTTCGCGATCGCGGTTAATCCAGTTTGCCATTTTGAAGATATCAGTTTTATATACATCGCCCAAAACTGACAATCCGCCGTTCATGTCGCCATACAGTGTCCCGTAACCAACTGCACATTCGCTTTTATTGGTGGTGTTGAGCAGAATATTTCCAAATTTATTCGAGATAGCCATCAGCAAAATTCCCCGGGTGCGGGCCTGAATATTTTCCTCGGTCACGTTAGCCGGAAGATTCGCAAAAACTTCAGAAAGGCTTTGCCCGAAAGTATCGACCATCGGCTGAATCGGGATAATTTCATATTTTATATCCAGATTCCTGGCCAGTTGCAAAGCATCGTCAATGCTGTGATCAGACGAATAACGGGAAGGCATCAGCAACACACGTACATTTTCTTTCCCCAATGCTTCTACAGCTAAATAAAGGACCAGTGCCGAATCAATTCCTCCGGATAATCCCAAGGTGGCCTTTTGAAAACCCATTTTGGTAAAATAATCGCGGATACCTAAAATGAGCGCACGAACAATTTTTTCGATGTATCCGGTTTTTGGCTGAAGGTTTTGAGTGGAAGATTCAGTATCAATAATCCGGAAGTCTTCTTCAAAATATTTCAGTTCATCCTGAATTTCACCATTTTTGTTCAGAAAGCATGAACCTCCATCAAAAATAAGTTCGGTTTGAGCGCCCACCTGGTTGACGTAAACAATGGGTAACTGGTATTTAATGGCATTTTTAACCAGAATATTTTTCCTCCAGTTTTCCTGGTTGTATGAAAAAGGAGAAGCAGAAATATTAATCACCAGGTCAGGATTCAAAGCAGATAATTCTTTCAATGGTGAAAGCTGGTATAGTTTTTCGCGACCAAATTCATTCTGTGTTTCCTGTTCGTCCCAAAGATCCTCACAAATGGTAATGGCAAGTTTTTTTCCGCCGAAATCAAAAACCGAAAAATTCCTGTTCGGTTCAAAATGACGGTATTCATCAAAAATATCGTAGGTCGGAAGGAGCGATTTATTGACCACATGCTGAACCGCACCATCATACATGAAAAATGCTGAATTGAAGAGCTTTTTTCCCCTTGGTTCAGGATTTATACTTGGCCCGCCAACAATGGCAGCAATTTCGGTGCATTGCGCAGCAATCAGCTTGAGGGCCTCATACGATTGTTCAATAAACTCTTTGCGTTCGAGTAAATCCTGAGGATAATAACCGGTTACAGAAAGTTCGGTGAATACGGCCAGGTCGGCCCCTCCTGCTTTCGAAAGGCCAATATATTCTATGATTTTCGAAGTATTCTGTTCGAAATTACCGATATGGTAGTTGAGTTGAACAATTGCAATCTTCATAATTGGATGTCTTAAAAGATCAAACCGATTTTCAGTTTCAGCGAGTTGATAATTGTTTTATCGGTAAAGGCATTGTTGGTCGTTACATCAATAAGTCCATTCTGGAAAATCAATCCGGTAGTAAACGAATTATTTCCATTGAGTTCAAAATCGAAACCTGCACCCACATTCATAGCCAGGTTAAATAAATTTATTTCGCTGTTAATGTTTGCCTTCTTCAACGACCCGTCATTGCTATCTCCTTTCGATTCGATATTAAGCATAGCTGACAACCCAAACTGCCCCCAATAACGGACCCGGCGAAACTGATCGGTTTTAAGTTTGATAGACATTGGAATTTCGACATAGCGTAAGCGATATCTAATTTTACTTAATGGGGGCAATGACACTCCTGAAAATGGAAAACTAGTATTGGTATGGTATGAAATTTCACCGCCTATATTCGAAATTTGTATGCCTGTTGAAAACGAATACCGCTCATCTTCCGAGAAATAAAGATCTCCACTCAATCCAAAGTCGTAACCAGGCACTAATTTTTCCCGTTCAGCATCCGGATTGTTGGAAGTCATCCAATTAACCGAAGGGCTTCCGGCAAACGAGAGTTTAACGTGTTTCTGACTAAATCCGGATAATCCGATAGCAACTAAAAAGGCAGATAAAATTAATCGTTTCATGGTTTTTAGTTTAATTTGTCTTCTGCAAATCTCGAATTTTATATTTAAAATGACAATAAAAAAAGCGATCTGTCCGTAGATACTTAAAAATACAGCAAATGAAGAAAACAGTGTTCTTTTTAAGCGTGGCAATCCTAATCGCTTCATGCACGCGCAATCCGTTGAAGATAAATGTATCAGATGTTTCGGTCGATCTAAAAATCAAACATCTGGATGTGGATTTACTGAAGCTTAAAAAAGATCAGATGCAGGCTGCAATCCCTGTTTTAAAAAGTTCGTACGGCGAATTTTTTGATATTTTCACTTACCGGATGATCGCAATTGGTGGAACGGGGCAAACTAATTTTCCGGAAATGCTGAATTCTTTTGTTTCAGACTCGCTTATCCGAAAATTGGAGATCAATGTTTCGAAAACAATCGATACCCTTCTTCTTCGGAAGGATTTAGAAACGGCATTCAAACATTACAGGCATTATTTTCCTGAGAAGCAAATTCCATCCATTTATACCTGCATTTCAGGATTTAACCAATCGGTGGTGACTTCCAGAAAACTTATTGGCATTAGCCTGGATAAGTACATGGGTGCCAATAGTCCATTTTATTCACAGTTAGGTCTGCCGGGCTACAAGCGAATAAACATGCATCCTGCTAAAATAGTACCCGATATGATGTACGGTTGGGCAATAACAGAATGGCCGAAAGCAGATACTGGCAATAGTTTGCTTAGCCAGATGATACAGGAAGGGAAAATGATGTATTTTCTGGATGCCATGTTGCCTGAAGTTCATGACTCGCTGAAAATTGGATATACAAAAAAACAACTTGATTTCTGCACGAAAAGCGAAGCCTCGATGTGGACTTACCTGGCCGAACACAAACAGCTTTTCACCACCGACCGGATGAGCATCAAACGATACATCGACGATGGCCCATACACTGCATCCTTTTCTGAGGCATCGCCTGCACGTACCGGAATTTGGCTGGGCTGGCAGATTATTCGTTCATACATGAAACAAAATCCGGAGGTTAAGCTGGCTGAATTGCTTAATAATAGCGATTTTCAGATGATTTTGAACCAGTCGGGATATCAGCCATAGAGATCGGGTTTCAGGTTGCTTAGTCTAATTCTTTGATTTTTACATTACGGTACCAAACATCGCCACCATGATCCTGAAAGGCAATGTATCCTTCCTTGGCTACATCAGCCCAATTCGGATTAAGTTCAGGGAATTTACTGTCTTGAACCAGTTTTTTCCAGTCGTCTGTCCACAAATGGTATTCGAGAACAGTTACGCCATTTTGTTTATGAACTACGGTTCCCTGATAAACGATAATTTCAGCGGTGTTCCATTCTCCAATTGCTTTCGCATTTTGTGGTTTTGCCGGAATCAGGTCGTACAGTGAGCCAGCCTGACGGTTTCCGTCTTTGCCCAAATTAGCGTCAATGTGATTAATGTTATCCAGAACCTGCATTTCAGGAGCTGTTTTCCAAATCTGCCAATCCGGAATCTCCTGTCCGAGATAAAAAATACCAGAGTTTCCACCTTTAGAAATTTTCCATTCCAACTTTAAGTCGAAGTTTTTGAATTTCTGATCGTACAGGATGTCGCCACCATTTTCAGCGCCAGCTTCTCCTGTACCTGAACCAATGCAATGCAATGAACCATCAACAACTTCCCATCCTTTTGGAAATTCAGTTTTGTTATAACCTCTCCAACCGGTTGAGGTAGTTCCGTCAAACAAAAGTTTCCAACCTGAGCTAACTTCCTCGGGAGTTAATGCGTTAATTTCAGAAGCTTTTTTCTGACCACTCTGGCAGGAAATGGCAATAACCAGGATGCCTGCGAAGAAAAGTGAATAGATTTTTTTCATTGAGAATAATTTTAGTTTATTGAATATTTAATGTGGTTTACAGTTATGAATTACAAAGTTAAAAAAACTTCACCAAAAAAGTAAACCAGAGAATTGAATGTTGCGAATTCGTTAAGCCTTTTTCCAAGGATTGGATTTTGGATTAGTTTTTTTTAATTTCGTTGAGTTTTCAATTTCCTTATCGATATACAGTTAAAAATACAATTTATGAGTCATAAAAAAGCAAAAAGGATCGGTATTTTAACCGCCGGAGGCGATTGCCCGGGACTAAATGCCGCAATCAGGGGAGTAGGAAAAACTGCGATTGTTGAATATGGGATGGAAGTGATCGGATTCTCATCGGGTTATACCGGCTTGATTCACAAGCAATATGTTGAGCTTAAGGAAAAAGATTTGTCAGGTATTTTAACGCTAGGTGGCACCATTATTGGTACGTCGCGCGAAAAACCATTTAAAATTGTAACTGAAGAAGACAACGATAAACCTGAACTAATCAGGAAAAACTACCATGATTTGGGACTGGATTGTTTAGTCTGTATCGGAGGAAATGGAACCATGAAAACAGCTCATTTATTATCGAAGATTGGGCTAAATGTCATCGGGATTCCAAAAACCATTGATAATGACGTGTATGGCACCGACCTGACCTTTGGTTTTGATTCCGCAGTATTGATTGCCACTGAGGCAGTTGACCGCCTTCACAGCACTGCCAACTCCCACGGACGGGTAATGATTGTTGAGGTGATGGGCCATAATGCAGGATGGATTGCACTTTATGCCGGAATGGCCGGTGGTGGCGATATTATCCTTATACCGGAAATTGAATATTCGATGAAGTCGGTTATCTCGAAAATCAAGCAACGCTATAAACAAAATAAACCATATACCATTGTGGTGGTTGCCGAAGGAATTGAACATCCAAAGAACATGTCTGCTGCCAGGTATTTAGCCGAATCGATACAGTCGAAGCTGGACGTCGAAGCGCGCGAAACTGTTCTGGGTTATACTCAGCGTGGTGGAAGCCCTTCGCCCATGGACCGCATTCTGGCTACCCGTTACGGAGCTTTTACTGCGCAGTGTATTGCGGAAGAAAATTTCGGCACCATGGTCGCATTAATAAAAAACGAGTTAACTACAGTTCCACTTGAAGAAGTTGGTGGAAAACTAAGGCTTGTTGATCACGATCATGGATTGGTTTTAAAAGGCCGAAAAATGGGTGTTTCGTTTGGAGACGACTAATTTCACAATCTGTTAACACAAAACTTTAATCCGATGAAACGTATCATTTTTCTTCTTCTATTTATCTTCAGCCTTATTCCATCCTTTGCCCAGTGGAAACCAGCCGGTGATAAACTGAAAACGGCCTGGGCCGAAAAGATCGATGTGAATAACGTATTGCCGGAATATCCGCGACCAATCCTTGAACGTACTGAATGGGCCAATCTGAATGGCTTGTGGAATTATGTCCTAGTGATGGCAGGTCTTGATCAGCCTGTTGATTTCGACGGAAAAATCCTGGTCCCTTTCCCGGTTGAATCAAGCCTTTCCGGAGTTCAGAAAATGGTGGGAGAAGACAAGGAAGTTTGGTACAAGCGAAACTTTACTGTGCCTGCTGCCTGGAAAGGAAAAACTGTTTTGCTTCATTTTGGGGCTGTGGACTGGAAAGCAGATATCTGGCTGAACGACATTAAAATCGGTTCACACACCGGAGGATATACTCCTTTTACGTTTGATCTAACACCTTTCCTGAATAAAGCCGGTGATCAGAAACTGGTTGTTAAAGTTTGGGACGGTACTGATAAAGGATTTCAGCCACGAGGCAAACAGACCAGCGAACCGCGAAGTATCTGGTACACTCCGGTGACCGGAATCTGGCAAACCGTATGGATAGAACCTGTTTCAAAAAAACACATTGAAAATATTTGGATCGTTCCGAATATCGATAAAAACCAGGTTTCGATTCAGGTCGAATCAATTGCCGCAACATTTGCCGATGTCGTTGAAGTGAAAATTTTCGACGGGAAAAATGTAGTTGCTTCTTCAAAAGCTTCCTCAACCGAAAAGCTGGACATTTCAATACCGGAAGCCAAATTATGGAGTCCTGAATCACCTTTTCTCTACACGATGAAAGTGAGTCTCCACAGTAGCGGTTTATCAGTGGATCAGGTAAGCAGTTATTTTGCCATGCGGAAAATTTCAACCAAACGCGACATCAACGGCATTGTCCGTCTGGAATTGAACAACAAACCGCATTTTCAGTTTGGTCCGCTCGATCAGGGTTGGTGGCCTGATGGGTTGTACACGGCCCCAACCGATGAAGCCTTGAAATACGACATTCAGAAAATAAAAGATTTCGGGTTTAATATGATCCGCAAACATGTGAAAGCTGAACCTGCCCGCTGGTACACGCATTGTGATCAGCTCGGAATACTGGTGTGGCAGGATATGCCCAGTGGTGATCGTTCACCCCAATGGCAAAGTCAAAATTATTTATCCCGGTCCTAAAATGTATCTGTACGACGGCCAAAGACCAACAGTTCTGGGTGAATTCGGTGGGATTGGACTGGCGCTCGAAGGGCATCTTTGGGCATCCGAAAAAAACTGGGGATATGTTCAGTTTAAAAACTCAAAAGAAGTAACCGACGAGTACGTCAAATATGCCGAAGCTTTGCTAAAAATGATCAAAACTGGTTTTTCGGCTGCAGTTTACACCCAAACGACCGATGTGGAAGGCGAAGTAAACGGATTGATGACTTACGACCGGAAAATAATTAAGATGGATGAGCAGCGCATCAGTGAAATAAATCGGAAAATATGCAACTCGCTGAATGAATAAAACATATGCCATTTATGCCGCCGCTTTGATATACAATTCCGGCGGCATATTCGTTTCATATCCCTTCTTTCCTGTTTTCCGCTTTGGACACCCTAAAAAATCTTCAAGATAATTTGGTACATGTTATGGGTTAACTCTGCTGCTTTCTTTAATGACAAACTTGACTTTTCCTTATAAAGTACCCTTTCCAACTCTTTATAAATACAATATGCCGTAAATGATATACAAATATGTGCTTGGATACGGTGTTTGAGCCGATGTTAAATGGGGCGTATGCACAGATCGGTTTGGATATCCAGAATGCCTTTTCAATGTGCCACAAATTTTTATAATTCTCGATTACTTGCTTATCCCTAAATTTCGTGTTGATAACGGTAAAGAGGATCAACCACTTTCAGGGAATTCATCAATGCGGTGAAGGCACAGGCAAAATGCCAAACCTGAGCGTTATTTTTTGTTAAAATATTCGATAAGAATTCAATTTGGCTGGCAATGAAACATCAATAGACTGCCTTCAATCTTTTAAAACAGGTTATTGACCGGCATAAATAATGGAAACCAGACCTAAAACAAAAAGGATGAACATGATTACCAGCATCCCGTTTGTTCCCTTTGGTGAATTTTTAAATTCTCTCCAGATAAATACCCCCCATAAGGCAGCGATAAGAGTTGCCCCCTGACCTAATCCGTAGGATATAGCAGCTCCTGCCTTACCTGCAGCAATAAGGTTGAGTGAGTTCCCGATACCCCAAATAATTCCACCTAAAATACCAACCCAATGAATGGAGAGTTTTCCTTTAAAATATGCTTTATAATTTGTTGGTTCACCACTAATTGGGTTTTTCATCAGAACGGTGTTGAAAAGAAAGTTACTGACAAAGACACCCAAAGCAAAAATAACAACGGCAGTATAAGGGGTCATCATACCCGCGGCAGGTGATTCAAAGTTGTCCAAATCCATTGAGGCGGCAATAAACCGATAGAAGAAAGACATTAATAAACCTGCAAGAACAGAAACGAGTATTCCTTTTGTGGTTACCTTCTTATTTTCTGAAGAGGCTTTCCGATAAGCAAGTGCATTGATAATGATTGCCATGGCAATAAGACCAACCCCCAGGAACAAGAATATCGGGTCTCCTTTTTGGGAGCCCATATAGTTGATAATTACTCCAAGAACCAGCGCCAAACCAATTCCGACAGGAAAGGCAACAGACATTCCGGCAATAGCGATTGCAGTTGACAACAGAATATTTGCAGCGTTGAAAATAACACCGCCCAGAAACGCGCTTCCAATGTTCTTCAGATCTGCCTGGGCCAGATCACTGATGAATCCACGACCATTCACACCCATACTTCCCAGGGTAAAAGCAAAGATCAGGGATACCAACAGGACTCCTATCACATAATCCCAATAAAATAATTCGTATCGCCAGGTTTTCCCGGCAAGTTTTTGGGTATTCCCCCACGAACCCCAACAGAACATGGTAATCACACAAAAAACAATAGCCATAGGGTAACTGTTTACAATAAACATGATGATATAGTTTTAGTTAGTATTAAATTTCCTATTTATTTGAATCATACTCCAGATTGGATTTCGTATGCATGCTTAAAAATTCACGAACTTCCTGTTCTGATGGAATAGAAGGTTGAGCCCCCATCCGCGTAACACAAATAGCTGATGCCGCAGTAGCAAAATTCAATGCCTCATCCCAGCCATGACCTCTGCTTAATTCCGCAGCTAAAGCCCCGCAGAAAGTATCTCCTGCTGCCGTGCTATCCAATGGTTCAATCACAAAAGCAGGAACATATTTGATTGTTTGATTATTCTTAATTAAACACCCTTTTTTGCCCAATGTCAAAACAACCGTATTCACCCCCCTTGCCAGCAAAGTATCAACAACTGCTTCTGTACCTATAACTTCAATTTTTTCTCCTGAAATTGTTTCTGCCTCAGTTTCATTGACAACCAGAATATCTATTTTTTGAATCAGATCATCATCCAATTGACGGGCCGGAGCGACATTCAGCAGTACTTTTTTATGATGTTTATGAGCAATTTCACACACTGTTTTAACCGTCTCATAAGGAATTTCCATTTGCAGAACCACCATTTCTGAAGCAGCAATGTCTTCTTCCACTTTATGAATGTATGCCGGACTAAGCATATTATTAGCCCCGGGGGTTATCACGATGCAATTTTCTCCATTGTCATCCACTAAGATCATGGCTGTGCCCGATGAAACATCCCCGACAATCAGTAATGATGAAACATCGAGTCCTTCTGCATTATAATATTTTAATGCATTTTGTCCGTTTGCATCTTTTCCCAGACAAGTAATAAACTGAACATCTCCTCCTAATCGATGTGCCGCCACAGCCTGATTTGCACCTTTACCTCCCATGGCCTGAAAAAATGATTTTCCTGCTATCGTTTCTCCCGCTGATGGAAAGCTTTTTACTGTTGCAATCAAGTCGGTATTTGAACTTCCGATTACTAGTATTTTACACATGATATATCTTTAGATAGCATTGAAATAATTGCTCATAAACAGCAATTGAAATTTGACGGCATTGGTCCAGTATGGCCAGGTGTGTGCACCCGGACGAGAAATGAAATCGTGCGGAATATTGCGATACAAAAGCTGCTCATGCAGATTTTTATTCACCGGATAGAAAAAATCTCCGGTTCCGCAATCAATAATAATTGCCAGAGAATCCGGCGTAAGCAAATTCAGCATATTAATAACGGTATTCTTTTCCCAGCGTTCTGGTTGTTCGGCATAGGTTCCCAGGCGCTTGGCCATATCCCAGTTATTCGGGAATGGGCGGATATCGACGCCTCCACTCATGCTTCCGGCTGCACCAAACACATCCTGGTGCTTAAAGGCGAGGTACAAAGCCCCATGTCCGCCCATGCTTAAGCCGGTAATTGCCCGGCCTTTCCGGTTTTTGATGGTTTTGTATTTTGCATCAATCGATTTGACCAACTCATCAGAAATATAGGTTTCATATTTCGATGCCGAATCAACCGGACTGTCCCAATACCAACTGCCAAAACCGCCATCAGGGCAAACTATGATCAGATTGTATTGGTCAGCTGCAATTTCAAGTTCCTTGACTTTTTTGATCCAATTGCTATAATTACCACTGTATCCGTGCAGTAAATATACTACAGGTAATTCCTTAGCTGTAGTATAACTGTCGGGAGTAATTACAACTGATTTAATATTCTTTTGCATGGAAGAACTGAAAGTCTGGATGGTATCGACAACCGATGCCTGTGTCGGATTCAATGCCCAAACACAAATTAGAAAAGCAACTATTCGTTTCATACTTTTAGTTTTAAATTTACAGAAATCCGGTTTTGTCCAGATCTTTTGCTATCGTCATTTTCTTACAGATTAACAAGGTTTATTCCGCTGGAAGCCCCTTCAAATAATTTTAAATTTCCCTTAATAGATACACGGCGTAATGGTGCCGCTTGCGAAACAGCCCATGTATTGGTTGAATCGATCGTAGGTACAAATGTGTTTTTACCAAATAAAGTCTGATTATACCTTGCAGCTATGGCCGCTACACTTTCAGACAATGGTTTTGTGGTTTGAGAATACCCAATTTGTACTCCAATAAAAAGAAACAATAGATTGATGAATAAAAATCTGGCGTTCATCCGATCAGGTTTATTTATTTATTATAATTAGCGGCATCCATACTTTTAAAGCGCCTCCGGTTTGACTTGCATCGGCAAAAGGAACCAATACCAATTGCGGTTTACTGGCTGCACTTTTTTTGTCTGTAATGCTTACTGTATAAGCCTGTTTGCCAATCCATCCCGATGGCAACAAAGCGGTATCACTTTTACCTGATGGTTTTTCTACCACTAATTTTTGATCAGATGATAATCGAAATTTCTTCAGTACTTCAATGTTCAATAAACTGTCTAAAGCCAAAACCTGCGGTCCTCGTTGAAAGGCAATCTGATCCGGATAACTTTTGCCACCAGCCAGAACTTGAACAGGCATTTGAAAAGACACCTTTATTTTTTCTCCTGATTTCCAAAGACGGTCAATAATTAAACTTTGATTTGCTATGCCTTGGTATGCTTTACCTCCAACGGTTGCGGTAAATGAACTGCTCCAGGCTGGAACTCTGAATGCAAGGGGAAAAGTTGCAATTTGAGAAGTGCTGACAGTTACAACTGCGTTTCCGTTTTCAGGGAAACTACTTTCAACCTGCAACGATAAGTTGATGGTTTTCTTGTCAGCAGTTGTTATATTCTCTTTGTAGGATGCAGGTTCATACATCATCAGTGTTGGAACGTTTTTTACATTTCCAAATGTAAAGTAAGGTACCATGGCTATACCTCTCGGAACACTCGACTGGCAGCAGGTAATATTACAGGTATAAGGTTTATTTCCCATCAGCGGCGTATAATAACTTACACATCCTGTTTCCGGATTTTCGGCTCCCAGCAAATGATTGTAGATTGACTTCTCAATTTGCTCTTCATATTTAAAATCACCGGTAACAGCCAGCAATTGTTGATTAAATTGAATCCAGGTGGTCGTTAC
Source organism: Bacteroidota bacterium (assembly GCA_030684645.1). Taxonomy (GTDB): domain Bacteria; phylum Bacteroidota; class Bacteroidia; order Bacteroidales; family Prolixibacteraceae; genus Aquipluma. The sequence continues at coordinate 28,132 of JAUXUF010000130.1, forward strand.
ACAGCCTTCTCCCATATTGTCTTTTTTTCCTGCAGGCAACACAGCATCCTCCTGAAAATATTCATGAGAACTGGTGGTTCCGGTAATGTACAACCTGTTGGTTACAATATCCTTCCATGCAATTAAAACCGGTTTCAATAGTTTTTCATCACCTGTAACCCGGTATAAATTAGACAGTCCAACAAAATTGCAGAGCATTTCATACGCTTTACCATTCCCCACTTTGGTTACTTTACCCGTTGCCAGTAACGAACTGAAAATTTTGGGGCCATTATCATGTTCCCATGCGTCTAAAATGTAATAACAAAAATCGAGGTATTTCTTTTCACCCGTGTATTTGTATAACTCAACCATTGGATCTAACACACTTGTGGCAGCCATTCCAACATGTGTGCCTGCTAAAATCAGATCGCGTTGCCCGGGATTATTTCCAAAAGTAGCACACAACAAATCGCCCATTCTTTTGCAGGCTTGCAGTGCAGGCTGGTAGCCGGTTGTCTTGTAATAAGCCAGCAAGCCATACAAATTATATTTATGGCTCCATACATCCCAGCTAGTCCAATATTCATCGGGAGAATAAGTTCCCAGATAACCATCCGGCATTTGTGAGTTAACAAGTTCATACATCATGCGATCCATCTGCTTTTTAAGTCTGGGATCGTGTGTGTTTCTCCATACATTACTGGCTGTTTCCAGATACTTGCCAATATGCTCACCGGCCCATGGATGATGACCTGGTCTTTGTAAATAGCCGTCTAAAGTTCCTTCTTCATCTAATTTCAGTAGACGCTCCTCTAAATTCTGAGTCATTCGTTTACCAAGGTACCCCCGTTGCTGCTGATTTTGAAAAGGAATGGATGTAAATACATCTTTGATCTTATTTTCAACAGCCGGTTTCGGTTCGCTGGCAACTTCAATCTGAAGTTGTTTGTCGGCTAAATAAAGTTGCTCTCTGCTTATCGAAGCAGTGCTGTTATTTTCTATAATCTGATAGCCAACTTTGAAGATCTTTTCATTGACAGGTTGATAATTTGTGAATGCTACTTCATACTCAAATCCCTTTACAGGCTGAATTAGCACCTGCTTTGTTTCGGTAAATAATTCTTTGTTGTTTTTATCTGCTACTCTGTATTTTATTGTTCCTTCAAAAGGGGCATTTCTATTGTTTGTAAACTTAACTTTTGTCACAAATCCGTTTTTGGCAGTTTCAGAAATAGTGTTTTGAACCGAAATGAAATCTGACCATTGAACAGGCCCAAAATTATAGGGTCCTTCATACATTCCAACCCAGGTAGATATTTCGGTGATATTGTGCCACTTGTTTCGGTGATGTTGTGCCACAAAAAAAGGGATGATTTCGTGACCAAATTTATTAATTAATCTGAGTTTTTTTCATCTTGTTTTTTCTCATTGACTCTCCCGTTAATTCAA
>JAUXUF010000014.1 GCA_030684645.1 Bacteroidota bacterium
TTAATTCTCTGCCTAGATCTTCAGTGTTAAAGCCAGTCCTAATGGTCTGTCTGCCCCAATAATAATTAACTTTATGAAGCGGGATAAAATTCAATTCTTTGGTTAATTTATTTTGAAGAACAAAACATTTTTTACCATCAATTAACACACTGTAGGTATCTTCCGTGACATCAACGACTCTATGAACAACCCTGCTCTCTTTACCAGTCCATGGCCAGCCACCCTCCCTATATTTTTGTATAAGTTCTTCAATCTCTGTAAAATCTTCTTCAGCTTCTGGCAAAGTAGCTAAATCAACTTTTTCATTGGCCATATAAAAATTGCCACCCTGCGAATAACTATTGATCAAAATAATCTCTGGACTTTTGATATTAAAAGGCGAATTCCTAAATAGCGCTTCTTTTTTTGCTGCTTTTGCCTCGTCGCTTATATCAAAATCATTAACTATCAACTCTGCTATTTCTACTTTTTTACCCTTGGCTAGGCGAGCTGAATATTTTATTGGTGGTATTTCATTCCTATCTTCCCTGGCTGGTATGTAAACCGCTTCATAAACAAAGCCATTTTCAATAACATACAGAGGCAGGTTCACCGCTTCCGTCGCAGATATTATACTATCAGCAGAAACACTATCTTTACGATTGACAGTTCTTTCTTCATCAATACAGACATAATAACCAGCCACTTTTCCGCCAGCTACTACAAATTCATTATAGTGAGCAGAGCCCTGTAAGGCCTGCTGTATTTCCTCGGCGATTGGCTTGGTTGGCGCGTCATGAACTGCCCTGCTCTTCTGGCCCGTTGCTATAGTAGCGGCATCGTGAGCAAAGGCTCGTTGTACCAAACCGCCCTTCAAAATCACACCCATACTACCCCACATTTTTTCTCTAGTATCACCTTCCTTAATTGTAGAGGTGGAAAGCACAGGATTCATACTTAAAACAATATCCAATTTCGAGCGCCAAGTCGCGCCCTCTCGTAATAACGAATTATCACCAGGCACAAAATCTGGTTTTATACTATGAATAAAAACCACGTCGTTGTCTCGCATTATATTAGTCACGTCTCTTATTTCTTTTTCTTGTTCATACTCCTGCCAAGCCTCTTCTTGCTTACCATAAAAATCAGCCAACATTTTTTTAGCGTCATCCAATCTACTGGTGTCTTATTTTTGTTCTTCTAGATCTCTCAATATTTCCTGAATATCAT
>JAUXUF010000133.1 GCA_030684645.1 Bacteroidota bacterium
TCAACTTGCATGAAGTGAAAAAGAATTTTGCAGCATCAGGTAAACATCTGTTTGACTACATTTATGAATACGAGTTCCCGAGAGAAGTTTTGTTTGCCGAAAGGGTTACAATTTATTGCCAGTTGATTTCAATATTTGAAGATGAGTTTGAGGTATCAGAAAATTTTGAACGGCAAGACAAGATTGAATATGCGTTAGTTTATCCGAAATAAAGACCAATATGAATGTTCCAAGACAAACAGGAGAAATATTTGAACTACTAAGCAAAGGACAATTCATTTGCTCAAACAGTTCTGACAGTCGCATTTCAAAACTCTGCGAAATTCTTGACGACCCCGAGAACTTTGAAACCCTTTATGAGTATTTCTATTCAATCAATTTCATTCTTCAAAAGGGAGACGAGTATTATCACTTCTCACGAAAAGATGAATCAAAAGCGGACTTAGAAAGAAAGTTGGAAGCAGCTTGTAAATGGATTGACATCATTGACTTTTTCAAAACCTTTGACAATGCTTTTGCTTCTGGCTATTCTTTTTCGCCTGCAAAGATTGCAGTTGAAATCAGCGTTCAAGCAGTATTGAAAAATAAAGCCGATGGATTAAAAGGCATTCTCAAAATGGATGAGAAAACTCCTTACCATGAAGTAGCGAACAAAATAGTTGAATCGCTTTGCAAAGACGGCTTTGCAGAAATTGAAAATGAAATATTGAAATCCTACAAAGTGCTTTCATCCTTCAAGTATCTTGAAGAACTCATAGACAATATCAATATCCCCGAAGAAGTTCAGCATGAGATACCTGAATAAAATCATATTCATCAACAGTGCACGAATACGCTATGCCGAAATAAATCTTGACGGCAATGTCCATTTCATAGGCACACAAGGCGTAGGCAAAAGCACATTGCTGAGAGCAATTTTGTTCTTCTACAATGCCGACACTTTTGGTTTAGGAATTCCAAAACAGAAAACAACCTACACCGATTACTATTTCAAAGATTCAAATGCTTATATCGTTTATGAAGTTGTTCGTGAT
>JAUXUF010000349.1 GCA_030684645.1 Bacteroidota bacterium
TGCCTGAAAACGAGCTGAGAACTATAGAAAGGGAACTTCAGATATATACGCTCCCGGCCGCGCTGGTTTACTGCTCGCAAAGCTTTTACACCCAAAATCCAACAGACGCCCGGGCAGCTCTGGCATTACTCAGCGATTCATCGGAAGTACTGGGGATTTTATTGAATAGAGGCCATAGTACCATAGCTGGCAGGCTTGCCGGGGCATTCCGAAATATCGGGCGGGATCGCCTCGCTGACGATATCTTAAAAACCATGAAGTCTGCTGGTTACGATGTTCGTGAATCAGACCCTTTTCAGGATCACACCACTGTTGAATTATCGTTCAGAGAAAAATCACCTTACTCAAACCGTCTCAGGCTCCTATGGAATACCATGAGGGAAGAAGTAATAAAAGTGTTTCCCGCAGCTCCGGGATTGCCAGAAAAGCATCAGGAATATCTTAAAATGGTTGAAGATATATATGTAACTGATGCGTATCATTCTCTTTCCATTGAACGATATAAAGTAACCCCGGAACTGATCGAACGGGTACGAAGTGGAAAGTGGGATCTGATAGGCAGCGAGGAAGATAAAAAACAAAGGGATGCCATGGCTGCAAGAGGTTACTGGCAGGCCTTTTTAAAAGTAAAGGAAAGTATTGCCAGAATTCTTGAGGGTGCAAATGCAGGCGCCGTCGCAGATAAAGATCATTCAGACTGGTACCGGGAACTTTTCGCACCGGGTGTTGCGGCAGGTTTATTAAAACCATCGGATCTGGCAGGATACCGGAACAACCAGGTCTTTATAGGAGGTTCCAAGCATGTGCCTTTAAGTGTGGAGGCGATGCGGGAAGTTATGCCGTTGTTGTTCGAATTACTGGAAAATGAACCGGAGGCCTCGGTGCGCGCTGTACTAGGTCATTTTATATTCGTCTATATTCACCCTTATATGGATGGCAACGGACGGACAGGCCGCTTCCTCATGAATGTAATGCTTAGCTCGGGAGGCTATCCCTGGACAGTGATCCCAGTCGAAAGGAGGGAGGAATATATGAATGCTTTAGGAAAAGCCAGTGGAGAATCAGATATCAGGCCATTCGCAAAATTTATAGCCGAGCTGGTTTCTTCGGCACTAAAAGGAAAACCCGAAGCGACTATATAAACGATAGCATTAAACGCGATGGAAGAAGATTACGATGAGGTTGATGCTTACATAGACAGTTTAATTCATGCCGAACTCTGTGCGTTAATCTCAAATGAGATTGGGCTGTGTTCATGCCAGTTTTTTAAGTCCGAACCAGGATAAGGTCTTTAGTTATTATGGTCTCGATCCGTTAAGTCACTATGCTTTAGAATTCAAAGGCAAAGCTGTGAACCTTCACACAGGCAAACCCGAAAAAATTAAGGCAGAGCATTACGGACTGAGCGGAGGAGGGTTGTGGTATACAGACATTAAAGCATATAACGGAAAATTCAGATCAGAAGCCCGCCTGATCGGAATTATGATCGAATTCAGGAAAGGAAAACACGAATGCCTGATCGCAAACAGAATAGAGCTTCTACTGGCATCTTTGCATAAAAACGAAGGAATCTCCATCAAAAAAGGAAA
>JAUXUF010000353.1 GCA_030684645.1 Bacteroidota bacterium
GGAACAAAACGGGCTTCGGTAACACCTCTTGGTTCGGTTTGCGAATAAGAGATCAACAAATCGCCCTTCTGAATCAAGTTTTCACCCTTCTGATTTACCACTTCACCAATCATTGTGGCCGAATATTCGAACATTGGCGGATTAATCTTGTAGTTTTTATATAAATCGTTTCGGGTGAAAAGGAAATTCTGTATTGATTTAAGTTTGGCGCCACTGGCATTATATTTCAGATCGCCGTTCGATGCTGCTTTCATCATATATCCGGTCAATACTTTCAGTGAGTCGAGATCACCGATCCAACCTGTGCCCGGATAATAAATGGCAGCAGCTTCCTTACTTTTGAGCAGTGTTTCACCTGCTGGAAGCGTTGATTGATCAAATGCGGTTTCAATAGCTGAATTCGCTTTCAGAATGTATCCAATTCGATTCCAATTTGTTAAAACATGTATGGAAATCAGACTTGGGTTGATTTCTTTTCCCAATAAAGTGAAAAGTTCTGAAGTTGCTTTTTTAAACTTCAGCATTTCGAATTGAGGAAGGTTGCTCAAATCTCCGACCCAGCCGGAGGTTGTGTAATACAAGGCCGAAGTTGTTGCCGACTTGATATAGTCAAGATTTGCCAGCGTCATACTTCCGAAAACACTTCCAACTTTCATATCAGGTGGGGTTGCGCTTAGCGAAATCCAGTTCCAACCTGCTGCCAGCGTTCGTTTCAGAGTGACGGTGGGAACATAAACACTGACAGCAAAAGTTTTCTTTGTTGTTCCGTCTTCAGCGGTTACGGTATATGAATTCGGTGCGGTGAAATTCCGTATCGTTCCGCTTGCCGGGCTGATGGTCGCTTTGGGCGATATCTGGAAAGTTGGCGCTAAAGCCCTGATGTCAAATCCATAAGGCATATAAAGGATTACCTGTAATAATGTTTGGTCAACTTTTGTTGAATCTGCACCAACCAAATTTGCCTTCAGGATTTGAGCTTCAGTACTCAATATATTCAGGTTTTTTACATTAATCGAAACCTTGTCGGTATCCGAATTCAGTTTGCCATCGTTTACGACCAGTGAAATAATAAACACCGAATCCCGTTGAACGAGCGGCGCTGTAAACGTTGGTTTACTCACGGTGGAAGACGATAAAACAACCTTTGATGGTACAATCCATTTGAAGGTAATCGGCTCATTATCTCCATCTGACGATAACGATCCATCCAATTGAACTATGGATCCTTCATTTACGGTCTGATCGCCACCTGCAAAAGCAACTGGTTTTTTATTCACCTGCAGCACCTTGATTTTAACAGTATCAGGAATGGAAGTGATTACCCCGTCGAATACCTCCAGTTTAAACCTGTAAAACTTGTCTGAATTAACCTGAGGCGCAATAAATGATGGAGAAGGACTGAGCGGATCAAAAAGAATAATTCCATCCATCGAAGTCCATTTGTAAGAGATCACATCCAGATCGGGATCGAAAGACAAGCTGCCATCGAGCGAAACTGAAGTTCCTTCTGTATAACTTTTATCGGGACCAGAATTGGCAACCGGACGTTTATTTACCTGAAGAACAGTAATCGTGACATTGGAAGGATCGGAGTTGGATGTTCCATCGTTTACAATTAATGTAAACGTGTAAGCTGTATTTACTTTTACATCAGGCGCTGTAAATGTTGGACTTTTCAGTGTGCTGTCATTCAGATGAACTCCAGCAGGTGTAGTCCATAAAAAGGTAATTGGACTGCCATCTTCATCATACGATTCTGATCCATCAAGTTGAATCGTTTCACCTTCCTGAATAGTTTTATTCAGTCCGGCTTTTGCTATCGGCCTGTAGCTCAATTGCTCAACACGTGTAATCCTTCCGCTTGAAATAGTTGAATATAGAGTCCCTTCATTAGCTGTTAGGGAGTTTAATGTAATTGTAGCCTGCTGATTTAATGCAACCGTGTTTTTCAGTTGAAATTTTAAATAGCAGATTATTCCGGATTGAATACCTGATCCGGTGGCCCCAACAATATGCACTGAATTCCCGGTCCTGACAATTCTCGTCAGCATACCCGATCCAACAGGATCCATACCAATAAAATCAAGTTCATTTTCCTGAAATGAAATAATCCCGTCGAAATCATAAATTTCTTTTCCTGATGGCAGTTGTGAAGTTGAAATGGGTACACGGGTAACTTTATCAAGCACCCCATCTGCATTGGTAATTGAAAAATGGTTATCGAAGATCAAAAAATCGTCACTGGTTTTTGTCGCCCCATGGGAGTCGGTCACTGTTACCTTCACTTTTCCTCCTGATAAGCCTTTCAGATTGCCTTGTACATCGATTGATGCCAGATTGGAATCTGAAACTTTATAGGTCATCGGCGGGGTTCCGTTTGTTACTGTAATTTTTTCAGTTGCTCCCCACATCAGGCTTCCGCTGTTTGGCGAAATATTTAATGTTGGCAAGTAATTAACTTCCACATATTCATAATAAGCAATTGCCTTCAATGTTTCATTGAATTGAAGGTTTTGGAATTCAAAATAATGATTTCCGCTGTTAATCGCTTTAAATCCCAGATAACAAAGTATTCCGCTTCCGCTAATCCCGGAACCGGAAGAAAATGAAACTTTTACCAGGTTGGTCAAAGCGTTGTTCCTGACAGAAATGTTAAAGTCACCGGATTTTACACTTCTTGTTATTCCCTGAATATTTCCATTAAAAGAGAGTTCAAAGTACCCTGAGTGAACCATCGTACCCGGAGCAATTTCAATTTTTACTGGCAAATAGAAGGTGTCCTTTGGCCACGCGGTGCTGCGAATCACACTGATCTTGATTGCACGAACATCAATGTTTCCACTGGTGTATGATTTTTCACCATCCTTATCAGTTACAAATACTTTGGTGAGACCCGGCCCCTTGGCTTTCACCATGGTCTGGTTACTGATTACCGCAATAGCCGTATCAACTGTATTGTAGATATATGGAGCCGCTCCACCATTTACATACATCTGAACTTCATCGCCAACGAATAATACGTTATCGTCGGGATAAATATCCGGAACGGAAAGGAGGTTAGCCTGAATCCAGGCACTATTCAGCGTCATTGCCGGTGAACCTTCGTTTAGTGAACTTACTCCAGAAATGTTATCAATGGATGTTCCTCCGCCGCGCAAGGCTTTGAATCTAAGAAAGAACATATTCCCTTTTCCGGATAGGGCTGAAGTACCAATTCCGGCAATAATAATCCGGCCCCTGGTTCTGTTGTTAATGATTGGTTTTCCCCAGCCTTTTAAAACTGATCCGACTGAATCAATGTTTTGAAATTCAATATAATCCGGGTTATATGACAGACCAAAGCTGAAAGAATAAATTTCTTTCCCGGTCAGAACAGAGTCGGCTTTCACTGCCAGAATGAAAGTGTTTTTTTCTAAAACGGTTGCCCCTTCAATGGTGAATCCCAGTATTGGTTGCGCCACAGCAATGCCTGACAGGAACACTGCAGAACAAAATGTCCATAAGCAAGAGGCAATTATATATCTGATAAATTTGTTCATCTGTATAAATTTTATTTTATCAGAAGTTTTTTTGAGTAGCTGAAATCATCAGCCCGCAAATTCAGGATATAAATGCCCTTATTGGGTCTATCAAAGTCAGTATATAACAAATCGAAATACTGAAGTCCTGAGCTTATGTTTTTTAAAGTTTGTTTGTAGAGTATCCGGCCAGATAAATCAACTATCTGGATAAACAGTTCATGAATGGATTTCGATAGTTCATATTTTGCATGGATGGCATACTGATCAGTATAGACAACTGGTTCAGTCAGGCGCGACTGATAATCTGCCCCTGTAACTGCCGACTTACTGCTGATTGTCGCATCACCCGGAATATTAGTCAGAAAGTTGTCATTCGCCATGGCAATGGTCAGGCTAAATTGCGATTCGGTGATGCCAGAACTCACAAATTCAAATTCGAGTATGAACTGTTGATTGGTCAATTCAAGATCATAAGCCGAAGCCATGGAAATACCGATTTCTTTTTTTTGTGAATTATATCCGGTTTCGATGCTGATACCAACTGGCAAATGATCTTGGTTAATCCGTAAGAATTTGATATGATCCGGATTAATCGAAAATTTCAGGTCCAGCGCTTTGATACCTTTTGCTGCTGAAACAGTCAACGGAATATTAAAGGTTTTTTTTACAGGTTCGCTGATCAAATCCGGAAATGAAATGGTTGCCAAATCATTGAGTGTTGCCACTTTTGTACTTAAGGGTTCAGCTTCGAACCGGCTAATAAGTCCTACGCTATACTCCAAAATCAATGCCGCATCATAGGCAGTAATCATCCCATTACTATTGACATCTGCAACCGTTTGTTGTTTGGCTGTTAAGATGATATTCCCGGCTGAATGGCGCAATACCAAAGAGGCATCGTAGGGTTTAACTTCTCCATTCATGCTCACATCGCCTAACACAGGTTTGGCTAATTGTAAGGCAAAAGGTGTGAAATCAACATAGTCAGATACCCGTTCACCCAATCCTCCCGGATTTGATGCGTGTTTTGGCCCGGTATTGCTGTTCCACCAGCAGCCTATTGCGGTTACCGTATTTGCAGCAGTCTGATTCCAAATTCCGAAACCGTTAATGGGATCTGTCCCTACAAAGTCACAGTTAGTAATTTTTGGGAGAGAAGTGTTGCGGGAGATAATTCCAAAAAAGTTATCTTTAAAAAGGCAATTTTTGAGTTTAGGCGAGGAATTATCAATTGTTATAGCACCTGCTCTAAATGCATCATAATAGGGATCCCATGACCACCAGAAATCATAATATGGATATGAGGCATTTTTAATAATACAATTTTCCAGTATGCAGTTTTCATCAATCGATTCGTTGTAAAAATAGATACCTTTCCAATAGTACGAAGTTGGAGGACTGGCATCTCCATCGGCATAAGTATCACCTCCGTAGAAATCGTCCTTGTCTGATGTGAAAACGATGGTACTGTCTGTAGTACTTCCACCTTTTGCTATTAAGCCATTCTGAATATTTAAATATCCGTTTGGCAGAAATTTACATACAATTCCAGGTTTGATGTTAAGTATTGAGCCTGTGCCAACGGTATAACTGCCGAATACATACGGAATGTTCGTTATTCCTGCAAAACTCCTTTTAATCAGCGTTGCATCCTGTGTCAGTGTTTCATCGGAAATCCGAATGGCCCTTCCTGTTGTACCTGAAATGATGTTTCCAGTTGTTTCGGCCGGATAAGTTACCAATGAAGTGGTGAACGGAAATGCAATGTTGTTGAAGGTACAATTGTTTATAGATGGAGTGCTTGAACCTGCCAGGGAAATTCCGGGAAAGGCAATATTTTCGAATTTAGTATTTGTTATTTTGGGTGACGCATTGTACAACTGTATCGGGTTTGAAGCCGAATACCTGAATAGGGCATGGTTGATTGTGCTTAAATCATTTGATTCATCGTAGAAAACAAAATAGCTTCCACCGTTGCCGGGAGTCGTATTTCCATTTTGCTGCATGTCTCTCGGGCTGCCATACATATCGTCTTCCTGTGCGGTAAATACCACTGGTTTTTCAGCAGTACCCTGTATGTCGAGTTTACCTCTGATTTGCCAACTGCCCGAGCCTTTGAAAGTTAAACCTGCGGGAATGGTTAGCTGATCGGTAACGGTCATGTTTTCATCTATGATGTAGGTAATGGTATCATAACCTGCAAAACTTCTGACAGGCACAGTTCCTTTGACGTCCTGACCACGAAGCGCTAACCCAATTCTTGATGTATTGGCTACTTTAATTCCCGAGAATGTCGGATTAGAGAACATATCCATATATACCGGAGCATTTCCAAGGTTATATAATTGACTGTTGGTAATCAGCGGATTCGCATCACCGAATATGCCCAATGCATAAGTGCTGCTGAAGTTCACTTTCACAGAATCCATAGCGACCCGGCAGTCAGAAATGCGTATTGCACCTTTAACGGGATTCCAGTAAATATTTCCGCAATAACGAATCTCGCAGTTTTTAAGATTATTTTGGGTATCACTGGCTGAACCGTTATATTCAATGCCTCCCCAATCGGCATTTCCGGGTACAGTAGAAGTTCCATTGTTGTTGCTGTCACCGGCAGCCGAATCATCTTTTAATGAAGTAAAAATGATTTTTTTATTTGCTTTCCCGATAGCTTTTAATGCTCCGTTAACAACCAATCCTGAATTATTATCCTGGAATTTTATTACCACGCCGGGGTCAATGGTAACCACATTTGATGCAGCAATAGTTTGCATGTTATCAACGAAGTAAGCTACATTGGTGAATCCGGCAAAATCCATCGATTTAAGGGTTGGAGAATCATCCCCAAAAGCGGAAATCAGAATTCCTATATTACCTACATTTGAAACTGAGTTCCCAAGCAATACCGGATTCCCTTGAGTTACATGCCGTCCTACCGGGTATGAGTCTATGTTTTGGAATGAGTTGTTCAAAATCTGAGCGTTTCTTTCAAACCAAACCCCCCGGTATGAATTTTTGATTTCGCAATTTTTTACGATATTGTCTCTTGAAACAATTACTGCCCAATTATTAGAATCATATCCTCCGTAATGTATCTTCCAGTTTTCAATTTTAGAGGTGTTTTTCCCCCATAGAGCGATTCTTCCCGAATTACTGTGGCCAATGGTTTGGATATTATCATTTTGTGAATCACGTGGATTTCCAAAATTGTCATCGGCGATATGGGTAAAGATAATAGGTTCAGCCTCTGTTCCAGTTCCGTTTAAAGTTCCATGTCCATCAATTATAGAAGAGTAATCACGACATTTGACTACGACCCCTGGATTAATCACCAGTGAAGCAGTATCTTGTACTAAGGTGCTGCCATAAAGGCAATAAGTAATATTTTCAATATTTTTAAATGATATTTTTTTAAGGTGCGAATCATCAATTACAGTTGATGGTATGATTTTTAAAGCCCGGATTTCATTTTTGTTAAATTTGATTGAATCGGTAGTAAAATCAACATTTGCGTTCATATCCATGCCGATATTATAACATTCTCCGTTTAGGACGATAGAAGGATTGAATGTGCAGTTCGTGAAAGTTGGTTTGCTTATCCCTGTGACGATCAGATTTCGTGCGTTTCCGGTAAATTTACAATTTTCAAATGTTGGTGAGGCTGATTTTATTTCCATTGCAGCGTATATCTCATGATCGTATTTGGCATTTTTAAAGATGCAGTTCTTGAAAATACAGGCCGAATCGACTGAATTAGCAGTGATATTTATGCCGAACCAATAAGAAGATGCAGGATATTTGTCAAAAATGATGGGTTGATCGGTGGTTCCAAGCGCTTTTATTTTACCACTAATGGTCATCTCGCAGTCAACAAGTTTCAGATCTACCCCCGGAGAAATAAAGAGCGTACCAGTCTCATTAACGATTAAAGTGGTTGTCCGATAAGGAATTTTAAGATTCGGCATATAAAAATTGCCTGGTATGTCGTTAAAATTGAGGTAGATGTAATCGTTGATATTTCCGGTTAATACATTCCCGCTTCCTGCTTTCAAAATTCCAGGCCCATTTAAAAAGATTGGGTAATTAGTGTTTTTAATGGTTGTATTCTCAATATTAAGTGTTCCCTGACTAAAAATCACAACTCCATATTCGCTAAAGTTATTTAGAGTAGAGTTTTTCAATGTCAGTACTCCCTTATCTATCCAAATGCTTCGGGCATATTCAACCGTACAATTTTCAAGAGTAACATTGCCTACTTCGGGGCTCCATTGGTAGGATACTGCAATGCCATTCCAGAATCCTTTAGTAGTGCTCCCATTAGCTGTAAACTTTGTACTTTTGGCATTTAGAGTACCATAAACCCGCAATTCAACTCCTGAATTAAACCTTATTTCTACCCCAGTTTCGATGGTAACAGTAACACCCGCGTTTACGTCTATGTAATTGGTTACAAGATAAGGGCTATTGGCTGCTGTTAAAGTAGTGTTTGTGGCGAAACTACTACTGATGTTGGTTTGCGAAAAAGATCCAATTGCCAATTGGAATGCACACAAGATTAAAAGGATACACTTTTTCATATTCGTAAGAATTAGTTTGTTTATAGGTTTAAATATTTCAATAAGAAGTGAAGTTTTTCACCTTAAAGCTTTATTATAATTTTGGTTATTAAATACTTAACAGCCGAATTGGCAGCAAACTTATATGTCTGAAAATCCTATTCTTTCTTAGCTTTCTCCCTGAATCAGTTTTTGAAGTGCTAAACAATTGGGGTTGATGTAATTTATAATTTGAAAATTTTAATCTTCTTCGTTTTTGAAATAACACCTACCAATACTGGTAATAAAGCAGAAAAATGCTGTTTGATACTTCATTCTAAGTATTGGTTATTAGTGCTATACAAGTTACAACCTTTGAAAAAATAAATCTATATCAAGTATGCAGATTTATCTAAAATAGATTGATTCTAAATAAAGGGTTTGGCAATTGATTAAACTGCTAAAAAATTACAGATTACTACAAAATTGCATCCTTTTTTATGTACGTTTGAAAGTGAAATATGAATTTTAGGGAGGTGTTATTTCGAGAACTATTGAATTTTATGTTTTGTAATTAGCTAATAATAAGATATTTGTAATTTAGGTTCGAATCCATCTGCTTCAAGTCCATAAATATATTGGTTGCTCAAGCCTTCTTTAGTAGTAATCAATTGCTCTTGTTGAAGCTTGTATTTATTGTATCTGATTAAGCCGATTGTACTACCAATCCATAAGCTGCTGTCTGAATGCTCGTTGAAGCATTTAATGGTTGCCTCCATTGGGAATTCCTTAATTAAATGCAGTGAATCTCCGGCAAACTGATAAACTGTGAATCCTTTAAATGCCCGTGAAATGTAAATTTGATTCAAACTATCCATATAGGTGGTCAGAAACACCTGATTCATATTGATAATACCTTTTACTTGTTTTATCCGGTATGTGTTATTGACTTTATCGATAATGAATAAACCTCCATTTGTTGAAGCAAGCATCGAGCCGTTCCGGAGACTGCTGATAAAGTTATATTGATTGGAAACTGTACCGAATCCCACTTTATTGATTGGCAACTTTGTAATTTTTCTTGAAAGTGGCTCAATCAGAAATAAGCCATCAAATGTGGCAGCCCAAATCCGGTTGTTTTTATCCAGGTACAAATATTCAATCGACAAGGGCAATCCTTTTCGGATAGATTGTTTAATCCTTTTGTTTTTGTCTAGGATTAATATGCCTCCTGCTTGCGTTCCGCACCAGAACTCATCGTTTACCTGTACGATAGATCGAATGAAATTGTCTACCCCGGCCTGAACAGCTTCTTCTTTGGTTATGTAATGATTAAACCGGAATTTGTTTACGCTGGTATAATCTACTCCTTTTCCCCAGATAGAAACCCACAAAGTTCCCTTTTCATCTGAATAAATGTACTGTACCTGGTTGCCGGAAAGTGCATAACTATTATAAGGTGAATTTACATATTCATTGCTTACTGTTCCTATTGCGGTATCAATAGTGAATAATCCTTGCTGTAATGTTCCAACCCAAAGTGTTCCTTTCTGATCGAGGTGTAAGGTGGAAATATTTTTTATCTCCTTATTTGCATAGCGGTTGATGTAATTAAGTTGCTGATTGTTTTGATAACGGTACACCCCGTTGTTTGCGCCAATCCAAATAGTATGATTGCCGGTTATCAGTAAAGCCGTGATACGGCTTGCCGGAATTGTCAACGGGATGGCATGCCAGTCTATTTTTTTGTCAACGACACTGCCCTCCCATACTGTAGGAAGATTGTTGCTGACTGCAAAAACTTCATTCAAGGATTGAAAGAGCTCTTCAGGTGAATGTTTTACAATCAAATTTCCAGTTGGAAAAAAATGTTCAATAAGAGTAAATGTTTTGTCGTCAGCGTTAAAAATGAAAATATCAGAACCAGACTGAAGCCAAATGTTGTTCCGGTTATCAATATAGAAAGGAGAATAAAACTGCTCGCCGTTACCAATGCCTTCGATTCGGAAGTTTTGGAATTGATCCAACCGGCGGTTATAAAAATTCAGGCCTGCATTACTGCCGATCCACAGGTTCGAATTTTTATCTTCCAGAATATTTAAAAAGAGAGTTCCTTTTAAACCGTTTTTTTTATCTATGGAAGAACGAAAACTGATGCAGCTTACACCATCAAAACGATTGAGTCCATCGAAAGAACTGATCCATACAAATCCTTTGGAATCCCGGTATATGCATTGGTTTACCCCCTGCGACAATCCACTGTTTACCGAAAAATGATTGAAAAATAGTTGCTGAGCCCTACCATTGTTGAAAGAGCAAAGGAGAAAAACCACGAGAAAAGACGACAACTTCTTCATTGCCGTAAATATAGTGCCTTTTTAATTTCCTGATATTTTTTTATGCAGTTTTGATGCCCGAATAGTGATTGTTTCATAAAAAGGATTTAATTTGAATGAAAATCGCTACATTAATAAACTTGTCTGATTATCAACCTTTATGAACGAACCAAAAACGTACTTGTCTTGCATCAATTTTCAAATTATCACATTTGTTCCGGATTAAGCAAATCCTATTCGTCTATGAGTTTAAATTCAGAAATTTGAAATAAACCTTAACAAATCACCTGTGAAAAGAGCGAAATATATTTTATTGTTTTTACTGCTATTCGTTATTGTTGCAATCGGTTTAAAAATCTTCATCCCTAAAGGGAAAAATAAACCTGATCAAATGCCCCAATTAAATAAACTGAATCAAAAGGATTCCATTAACAACACCAGCATTATTCAATCGGGAACTACCTATGAGATAAAGAATCTTAAAGCGATTACTTCAGAAAAATACTTTGCCGCTCCAGTTTGGTCTCCTGATGGCAAAATGATAGCACTTACCGATTTGAATTTCAAAGGGATATCTGTTGAAAATGTCGCAGATGGCACACCAAAAAAGATCACTGATGATGAAGGCGCCGGGTTTCGGTTCAGTTGGTCGCCTGACAGTAAGGAAATAGTCTATCTGTCAAGAAAAGTAATCGATGGAGAACCCGCCAATGCTATAAAACTGATTGAAATCGAGACTGGGGAAATAATTGAATTGACTGCCTGTGGAATTGGAGCTTCGATGCCGTCTTTTTCAAAATCAAGTGAAATTATATATTCCTATAAAGGAACCTCGATGAGGAAAAAGGGATCTATTGATCAGAATACAAACAAAAAATCTTACGAACCAGAAGTTTTAACAAAGAGCAGCTTAAAAGTATTTCCAAATCCTTCGAAAGGCATTTTTAAGATTGAAGGATTACAGGCCAATGGAAGGAACAGGATTTCCGTTTATTCTATACAGGGAAAGTTGATCAGGGAAAAGTCAGCAATTCTGCCATCGATTTGATCGATCTTACTGATCAGGTGCCGGGAGTATATTTGTTGGTTGTAAACAAACAGACTGTAAAGATTGTGAACGAGTAACTTACTAACCCATAAAGTCCAGTATTGATTACCACCAACCTTCCTGAAAAAGGACTGGAATTTCATTAAAACTCAGGCAAGAATTTTGGCAAAAATAAAAAATCACCTGCAAAATAAATTGTAAGTGATTGATTATGGGTTGTCCTGCTGCATCTTGCGCTAAAATATGTTTATGAATGTAATTGAAAAAGTTAGACTGGTCAGGAAACTCACTAAAAAAATTAATTTTTTCAGTGAACTGTATATCTCGTATTTGGTTTTGTCCGGTTCACGCAAACGATGTTCCTTCACATTTTCTTTCCCATGGGCAAAGTACAGTTTGTATTTTTGCGTCAGGTCTTTACAAATCTTTTCACTTCTGAAGTGGTCATTTCGATCAGATATAGTTCGCCCGTTATAATCCACACGATTGAAGACAATGTGAACATGTGGATGTTCCTTGTCGTGATGACGACCAATCAGGTATTGCGTTTCGGTGGTAAGCCACTGTTTAATTACGCTGCCCAGGACGGACTGGTGGACACATTCACTGATGGAAATCCCTGCTTCACGGGCTTTGGCTTTCAGTGTGTAACACTCTTGGGTATCTCCCTTGTTCGGGAAGCTCGTAAAATTTAAAGAAAAAGATTGCTTCACTTTAACAGATTTAGCCGAAAAGGATTTTTCTGGAACTAATATTAGGAAAAATACATAAAACCTGAACCTAATTTTAATAAGATTCTCCACCGCAACCAACTGGCTGGATATCTCTGGAAAATAATTATTATCTTCGCTGCAAGCAGTTGGGAATTAACCTCAAAGAAACTGGATATGTTTAAAATTGAAGAATAAAAACCCCGTACAATTATCGGCAAACCAATTGTTATTCATTAAAGTAATATAAATTTAAAACCATAACCGAAATGATTTCATCAATCTTTTACCGGGTAGATTCGCGCATTCTTGCAGCCATGCTGTTTATAGGAATTATTGTTTTTTACTTCATAGGTTTAAAAGTATGTCAGTATAAAAAAAAGAAAGATTCAACCCACGAATCGCTCGGTATAGGGCCGTTTGAAGGAGCAATGCTTGGCCTGATTTCTTTGCTGTTGGCATTTACATTCAATCAATCGGCTTCGTATTACAATTCGCGCAGGGAAATACTAATGCATGAATCTAATTGTATCGGAACGGCCCTGCTTCGTTCCGATTTATACCCTGATTCGGTTCGTGAGGCCTTCCGGAGTGATTTAAAAGAATACATTCCCGTCCGGATTCATTATTACGAAGTGGATGAAAATGAAAATGAAATACGCGCATCCTTAAAAATGGCAAGCGTAATCTCCGAAAGAATATGGAAACGTGCGGCGATCCTTGCTCAAAAAAATGATGTTGTAGTAAAATCGATGCAAATGGTGCCTGCTATCAACGACATGATTGATGCCGTTGGTGCCAGAGAAGAAGCGAGGACAGTGCATATTCCGGAATCTATATTGTGGCTGTTGTTTACTGTTTGCCTCTGGGGTAGTTTTATAGTTGGATATGCCAGTAAATCAAAAAAAGCTGACTGGATTATAATATGCAGTTATTCGCTATTTACGGTTATGACCTTCTATGTTATTCTTGATCTCGACCAACCACGATCAGGGATTATTGATACAAGTTCGACCCATCAGAGTATGCATGATCTGATGGATTCTTTCCAATCGAATAGCAATATGGATAAATAAAACTGTTCGTCATAAAAACCAATGGAGTTAGTTTTCATAACGAACAGTTGGTCAATTCATAACAAGGATAATTATTTCAAATTTAGACTGCCGGAACGAAATAATTCTTGACTCCCGGGCCATTTTACATCTCCGGCATCTTCGGCAGTGACATATATTTGAGTTGGTTTTGAAGAAGATACACTCTTGAGTGAAGCTTTATTTTTATTGTCGCTCACCAACATACCCAAATTAATTGATTTATCACGGTCAGTCGAGATCCAAACAACATAGTGCTTTCTTGGAGGATTCAACCTTTCAGGATTAGCTAAATACTTAACAGACAATTCGATGTCGTAGTTGTTGTTTTTATCCTTTTTTATTTTTGCTACACCCTCTGCTGCAGGAGCAATCGATGAAACCGGAAATTTTACACTCGTACTACATGAACCTAATGTAGCTAAGAATACTAATAAAAGAACATAATTTAATGTTTTCATACTCGTGACTTTTAAGTTTAGAAACCTGTAACTTATCTAAAAATATCTCCTAAATATAACAATTCAAGTCATTCACTTATACAATAAAGAATTTATTATTAATTCTACTTTAACACATCTAATCTTTTAAATACGAGTTATCTATGTCTCGTTGTCGGTCAATGCGCTGATTAAACATTGTCCATCAACTGTTCTTCTGTGATCTCTCTATAGAGCTTAAACAGCATTGTATTGTTATTTCTATTTTGCAGCAAAAATAGTGCATTTTAGAAATAAAGTAAAATTCATTTTAATTTTATGGATAAGTCAACCCTGACTACAAATGTTCCGTATCTTTTAAAAACTGTAAGATGCTATTTTTTTTAGTTATTAACAATATCTATCCAACACTGCTGACGCATGCATTTGGTTTATTCCCGGATAATCGGTCTCTTAATTTGACCATATCTTCACTGACTTTATTTTCAATCACTTTTGCATAGATTTGGGTGGTTGAGATACTTCGGTGCCCAAGCATATTGCTGACT
>JAUXUF010000357.1 GCA_030684645.1 Bacteroidota bacterium
ATCAGTAGATTTACAGGCTTTTGATTTCATTTGAAATCCCTTTTTGTTGTCCTGTCAGGAGTCTGAACCTACTCCTTAAGTCGTTTATTATCAATGTATATGCAATGAACAATTTCAAGCTGACTCACCGTTTTGCTCACCTAAATTTTGACGGTTTTTGTATCGTTTTATAGTGTAAAAGTAAAAAATATTTTTCAATTTTTAATTATTTGATCGGAGTAAAAAGATCGCATGAACTTAGAGACATGTCATTTTCTGTGACGAAGGTGCCTGTTTAAAAATTGTTATTGAGGAATCGTATGTTTGAGGTTATGAATGCAAATAACTTCCTTGTATTATGAACGGGCAAAGGGTTGAAAACTTCAAACTTTTTTTGATACAGTGACATGGATTTACCACATTTTGATTTTCTAGCCATGCAAACACATAAACGAGACGGTAATGTGAAAGTGATAAATATGATGAAATATACGGGAAAATATTTGCGAAATATGAATTTATTTGAGATTTAATTTGTAGATTTGAACTTTAAAAGCGAAAAAATTTGTATGGCCGAAACATTAGACTTTTCGAAAGAGATTATATTTTCTTCATCTGATCCAGCGATTTCGCGAAAAATAACCAAAGCTGAGAAAGAGGGAAAGTTAAAGAAGTTAGCGCCCCGTATCTATACAACTAATCTGATAGATACTCAGGAAAGTATTATAAAGAGAAATCTGATAGAAATTCTGGCATGGCGTTATCCGAATGCCGTTATAAGTCATCGTAGCGCCCAAGAGTTGCGCCCTACCAGGGAAGGTGAGTTTTTCCTAACCTTTAGCTATCGAAAAAAAATATCCGATCTGCCCGGACTAATTCTCAACATAAGCGAAGGCCCTAAGGCTGTTGAAAGTGATATTTTTCTGAATGGAATTTATATTGCTTCAGAATACCGTTGGATGTTGGAGTGTATGCAAGTTTCAAAAAGAAAAGGAGAACAATCAAAAGTACTTCCTGTATCCTTTATTGAGGAAAGATTGGGCAGAATGATTTTGGTTCAGGGTGAAAACAAGCTCAATGAGTTTAGGGACAAGTTGCGAGAAGTTTCAGTCCAATTGAGTATGCAAAGTGAATTTAACAAACTGAATGCTATCATATCTGCCTTGTTGGCCACTCATAATGTAAATGTGCTTTCTTCTGATTTTGCTAAAGCAAGAGCTACAGGTGTTCCTTATGACGGGGCGCGGGTCGAATTGTTCTCCATATTGTTTGACGCACTAAAAGATCGTTTTTTCGTTGAAAGGCCGAATAAAAATACCGATGAAAGTTCTTTTCGTCTGTTTTCTTTCTTCGAAAGCTATTTTTCAAATTACATTGAAGGCACTAAATTCAGCATCGACGAAGCAAAATCGATCATTGATACAGGTATTGTTATTCCCAAACGTGTAAAAGACTCACATGATATTTTAGGAACTTTTGCCATTATCTCCAACCGTTCGGAGATGAATAAAGTTCCGACAACTTATGAAGAACTTTTTGATTTATTGCAGAACAGACACCGCGTATTAATGCGTGAAAGAGAGGATTGTAACCCTGGATTTTTTAAAGAGATTAACAACCAGGCCGGAAATACTTTATTTGTTGACCATACACTTGTTAAAGGAACATTACAACATAGTTTTAAATATTACTCGGCGTTAAAGGAGCCTATGGCAAGGGCTTTATTTATGATGTTTATGATCAGCGAAGTTCATCCTTTTATAGATGGAAATGGGCGGGTTTCCAGAATCATGATGAATGCAGAATTGATTCAGGGAGATCAATCACGAATTATAGTCCCAACGGTATTCAGGGAAGATTATCTGCTGGCCTTAAGAAGACTTTCAAGATCGAAAGATCCGATAACTTACATCCGGGTAATGGAAAAGTTGCATAAGTTTAGTGATAACCTTTACGGAAATGATTTTAATGATTTAAACACCTATTTACATGAATGTAACGCATATGAAGATCCGCAAAGCGCAAAATTAATATACATTGATAGGATTTTTAATATAAAAACGGATGATGATCTTAATAATGTTCAGGAAGATTAACTAGAAGCTACAAGACTAAAATGACTTTATGTGGGATAATATTTGCAGTTTATCTGTTTATCTGAGATATAATTTGGTTTTTCCTGGAATTATCACCATTATTTGCGCTGTTTTGAAAGAATGTTATATATTCTTATGGAATTGTTAAAATTGCACTCGCGATTCAAATTTAATGCCTGATTGAAAAATTGGAAAGTAAAGGGAAATATCAATTTAGCCGATTTCGAAGAGAACAATCTCAAGAATCATTTACTGATTTTTTTGATTATTACTTTACGCGGTTGATTCAATTTGCACATACAATTGTTAAGTCTGAATTATTGGCCGAAGAAATTGTATTGGATGTATTTGTAAAAATATGGGAGCAGCGCGAAACATTGGATACCATAATCAATATTGAAACATACTTATTTATCTCGGTTCGAAACAGATCGATTAATGCACTTAAGAAGGAGCAAAAGTTTCACTTCGATTTGTTGGATGATTCACATATTCAATTAACTGATTATAAGCCAACAGCAGATAGTGACCTTATTGAGTACGAAATGTTTGGCGCTTTGAATGAAGCAGTAACCAAGCTACCCTCTAAATGCAAAATTATCTTCAAGTTAATCAGGGAAGATGGGTTGAACAGGAATGAAGTAGCACAGGTCCTCAATATTTCCGTAAAAACGGTCGACAACCAAGTAGCAATTGCGGTTAAAAAAATTGCACTACAACTTAACATTGATCTCACCAATCCTAAAAATTCACATGGATTAATGACTTTTCTACTCACATTTTAGCACGGGAATAAACCTGAATAGAAGTTTTCATTCAAATCTTTCAAAAATAATTCGATTTCTTTTGGGGAGATTTTGAAAATGATGTGTCCTTGTACCAAAAGGAATTAAAACATATCAATTGGAATGAAAGATATTTCTTTAATATTGGCCCGTATCTTACTAAAAGTTGCAAATCAGGACGAAGTAGATACAATTTCAAAATGGAAGAATATTTCAGATAAGAATGCCTCATTCTCAAATAGTCTGGAATCATACTGGAACCTTCCAACAGAAGAAAAACTATTTCCACGGTTGGACAGTGTTCGAAAAAGGTTGCTGATCCGAATAAACTCACCAGAAAAAGAACAAACTGGAAAATCGCCCATCTATTTCTTATCAAGAATAGCTGCTGCAGTAATTTTCATTCTGTCCATTGCTGGTTTATCAATCTATATTGCTTCAGAAACAAATTTATTTTACGAAAACAATTGGGTTGAAGTTTCCACTTTGGCTGGTCAGCAAAGTAAAGTTACACTACCCGATGGTAGTTTGGTATGGATAAATGCTTCAACAATACTGAAGTATCATCCGGATAAGGAGGAACGAAAAGTAAGCCTGGAGGGTGAAGCTTATTTTGAAGTAACACATTCAGCGAGTGTCCCTTTTATTGTTGAAACAGGTACTGCAAAAGTAAAAGTATTGGGAACAAAGTTTAATGTCTCACATTATCCAGGTTCAAAATTTACAGAGGCTTCCCTTCTGTCAGGAAAGATTACTATTTCCTTAGATGATAATGGAGAAACAGTTGATCTTCATCCCGGAGAGAAGGTGATTTACAATGCTGAAAAACGATTGCTTGCTAAAAATGAAGTCAAGGTACAAAATGATATTTTGTGGAGGCAAGGTATTTTATACTTTGAAAACGAGCCATTTAATGATTTAATCCCGAAGTTGGAAAGATACTCTGCCGTCAATTTTATTTACGATAAAAACGATTTCGGGAACATCCATTATACGGGCACCATTGATAATCTGAATATTAATAAAGTACTTCAATTTATAAACCTCACAATTCCTATTACTTATGAAATAGACAATAAAACAATAAAACTAAATCTCAAAAAAATGAGATAATTAAAGGCAAAAAGGTGATACCCGCGCCAAACGAAATATCACCTTTAATTAACTGATTTAAAACTATAAATCTTTTCAAAATTATGAAAAAAAAACGATTAACGGACCATCTGGCGAGAGCCGGTTGGACAAAATTATTACGAGTTATGAAACTGACAGCCTTTTTGGTACTTATTTTGGTCATTGATGTTTCGGCGTCACTGTATTCCCAAAATTCAAAAGTTTCTGTTAAAGTTGTAAATGGCACTTTAAGTGAAATTTTCAACAAGATTGAAGAGCAATCTGAGTATCGGTTTTTCTACCAAAACGAACAAATTCGTGATGTAGAAAGAAAATCTATCGATGTTAGTAATAAGAATACCTTAGAGTTAGTCTCTGATCTTCTTGGTAGCACTGATCTAACCTATAAGCTTGTTGACCGGAATATTATTATTTTTCCAAGTTCTGAGAGAAATATTATGGAGAATGCTTTCCAGCAGCAAAAATCCGTTTCGGGTAAAGTAACTGATTCGACAGGGGCTTCGCTCCCTGGTGTTTCTGTGGTGGTAAAAGGCTCAACTTCAGGAACCATTACAGATGCCAGTGGAACTTTCAGCCTTGCCAATGTTTCTAGCGATGCAACTCTAGTCTTCTCCTTTATAGGTTTAAAAACACAGGAAATTGCAGTTGGAGGCAAAACAACAATAAATGTGACTCTCGAAGAAGAGAGCATTGGATTAGATGAGGTGGTTGCTGTTGGTTATGGTATCCAAAAGAAATCAGATATAACTGGAGCAATTTCATCTATAAATGTAGCTAACTTAGCTGGGACACCCCTGAAATCATTAGATCAGGCCTTGCAAGGACGGACGGCAGGTGTTTTAATGGTTCAAACGTCCGGAATGCCAGGTGCTGGCTCAACTGTCCGAATCAGGGGAGGTAACTCAATTTCTGGAGGCAATGAACCTTTATATGTAATAGATGGCACACCTATTTATCCAGGACAGATTTCAAGTCAAACAAATCTAAGTCCGCTTAATGGTATTGCAGTGTCAGATATTGAATCCATGGAGGTACTTAAAGATGCATCTTCTACTGCAATTTACGGTGCAAGAGGTGCAAATGGAGTAATACTTATTACTACAAAACGAGGTAAAGCGGGTAAAACAAAAATCTCTTTTGACTCCTATTATGCTATTCAAAACATTAGTAAAGAAATAAAACTATTAAATGCCCCTCAGTTCGAAAAATTTGCTAATGAAGCTGACGTAAATGCAGGAGGACCACCCATTTATGATGAAACTGTTACCCCTGAAACAACAGATTGGCAGAAGTTAGTGAGAGAAGACAATGCTCCAATTCAAAATTATCAACTTTCGGTATCAGGAGGTGATGAGAAAACACAATTTTTGACCTCGGTAAATTACTACAAACAGGTAGGAATAATAAAAGCTACGGATATGGATAGATTCTCATTCAGAGCAAACTTAGACCAGAAGATTTCGAAAACTCTTAAATATGGAATTAGTTTATCAATAGCACAGGTGAACTCGAATAGAGCCGGAACTTCAGCTCTCGAAAGTATGATGGATGCTCCGCCAAATATGCCTGTAAAGGATGCTAATGGGAATTACAACCAATTTAATAGATTAGGTGCGGTGTTTAATAACCCGGTAGCAGTTGTAAATGATTTACTAAATAACAACGAGCAATTCCGACTACTAGGTAATGCTTATGGTGAATGGCAGATTATTAAGGGTCTATTGTTCAAATCGACTTTAGGAGAGGATATAATCTTTTCAGATAGTAGATCATATATTCCTATGACTCTAAACGCTGGTGCGAATGTTAAAGGAGATGCTTCTGGCAGTTCTGACAGAACTTATACATGGCTAAACGAAAATACACTCAACTATAATACAGAATTTGGAAAGAACAAAATTGGTCTTTTAACAGGTTTCACTCAACAATCTTCAAGATGGGAGACTTTAGGTGCAGGTGCTCAAGGCTTTGTGAATGATTTTTTACAAGCCAATGATCTGGGTTCTGGTACAGTTGCAAAGGTTCCTTCATCAGGTGTTTCTCAATGGGGTTTAATGTCGTTCCTGGGACGGGCAAATTACGGTTTCAATAATAAATATCTTATCACTGCATCAATAAGGGCTGATGGATCTTCGAGATTTGGAAAAAACAACCGCTGGGGTTACTTCCCTTCAACCGCAATTGCATGGAGAGTTGTAGAAGAAGATTTTATCAAACAACTTAATTTATTTAGTAATTTTAAAGTCAGGATAAGTCATGGTATAACTGGAAATCAAGATGGCATAGGTACTTATCCTTCAATTTCACGACTAACCAATGTTAACTATTTAGCAGGTAATATTAAGTATACAGGATATGTTCCTTCTCAAATAGCTAACCCTGATTTAAAATGGGAAACAACTATTCAAACAGATGCTGGAATTGACTTGGGGTTTTTTAAAGGGCGATTAAATATTTCAGCTGACGCTTATTATAAAAAGACTTCTGATTTATTGCTAAATGTAACAATCCCTGCCACTTCAGGCTTCTATACTGCGCTTAAAAATGTAGGATCGGTTGAAAATAAAGGAATTGAATTCAGTGTTGATGCCACTCCCTTTGATAGAGAATTTAAATGGAATTTAAATTTCAACATAGCATTTAACCGTAACAAGGTATTAAGTTTAGGCAAAGAGAATTCAATAGTACCTGCGGGAGGTGACAATATTGCTGGTTTGAATCTCTCCAGAATTCTAATTGTAGGACAGCCTGTTGGTATTTTTTATGGTCTTTTGGGAGCTGGAACTTTTAGTACAACTGATCAAATTTCAGCTTCTGCCCAACCAAATGCAAAAGCCGGCGACATTCGTTTCAAGGATATTAGCGGGATTGACGGAGTACCAGACAATAAAATTAACGATTTTGACAGAACTATTATTGGATCCGCGCAGCCAAAATTCTATGGAGGTTTAACAAATACTTTCTCATTCAAGAATGTAGAGCTAAGTGTTTTTATTGTTGGAACTTACGGTAACAACATCTACAATGCGGATAAGGCAAGACTAGAGGATTTGATGGGTTGGTCGAATAATTCCGCATCGGTTTTAAATCGCTGGACTCCAGAAAATCAGAACACCTTAATACCGAGAGCATTAAACTCAAAATTCACAAACAGATCCTGGGATTATTTGGTTGAGGATGGATCGTATTTAAGAATCCAAAACATCCAATTGGGGTATAATCTTCCTAAACGATTGATTAGTAAATTTGGAATTATTAACGCTATAAAATTGTATGCATCACTAAATAACTATTTCACTTTCACGAAATATAGTGGCCGTGATCCGGAAGTAAGTAGATATGGTACAGATAACGTAGGAGCAGGCTATGATTATGGCGGCTACCCTACGGCAAAATCCATAATATTTGGGATCAATGCTAATTTTTAACTTATAGTTACTAAAACTTTAATAAATTGAAAAATGAAAAGAATAACTATACTTTCAATATTTTTTATAAGTCTGGTTTACGGATGTACAGACCTTGAATTGATCCCGGAGAGTTCCTTATCCCCTGAAGGCTATTATCAAAATGAAGCTGATGCCAAAACATCTGTAGGTGCATGCTATACAGAGTTGTTAAGCCAATTTATGTACAATCAATACATGGAAGTATTAAATTCTCAAGGTACTGATGATGCAGAATGGAGCAATGGAAGGAATACGATGAATGCTGACAAAAATGAATTAGACAAATTCACTTTTACTTCTGCTACGAAATTGGTTTATGAGTTTTGGAGAACGATTTATACTAGTATAAATCGTTGTAATACCGCAATCGATAATGTCTCATCAATGACATCGACACAGATTACCGATACCAGAAAGAATCAATATATTGGGGAAGCAAAATTTATAAGAGCTTTGCTATATTTTAATCTTGTAAGGATATATGGGAAAGTCCCATTGGTAACAAAATCCACTTCTTCTTTGAATAATCTAATGGTTCCTAGAAATACTGTGAGTGAAGTATATAATCAGATTATTGAAGATCTTATATTCGCTGAAACCAATTTACCAAAAAAAGAAACTTATGCTTCCGGCGATTTGGGTAGGGCAACAAAGGGTGCGGCTGCAAGTTTGTTGGCCAGGGTTTACTTGGCAAAAGGAGACTATCAAAAAGTTATTGATAAAACAACCGAGGTGATGGCATTAGGTTATTCTTTATGGGCCATTTATGCTGATAATTTTGATATTGCAAAAAAAAATGGGAAAGAGTCGATTTTTGAACTTCAGGCAAAAGCTGGAACTGGAAACCCGGGTACAACATTTAACGGATTTTTTAGGCCAGGGTTCGTAAAAATTAATGGCTGGACTGGTTATGGCGATGATCCAGTTACAAAAAATCATTACGACGCTTATAAAGCAGGAGATCTAAGACGAGCAGTAAATGTTAGATTATATACTTTGGCTGAGTTTCCAAATATGTCGAATACTATTGAATATCCATGTTATGTTAATAAATATCAGGATTTATCAGTGGAAGCAAACGTTTCAAATGGAGGAAATAATATACCAATACTTAGATATTCAGATATCTATTTAATGCGTGCAGAAGCTTTAAGTCAAATAAATTCAGGCGATGTGAATGCATACAATAATTTTAATGCAGTTAGGAGAAGAGCTTATGGGAAACCAATTGACCAACCATCTGTCTATGATTTAAAGCAAGGACTATCTAAAGAACAGTTTCTTGATAGCGTATTGGTTGAGCGTCGTTTGGAATTTGCTTTTGAAGGTCAGAGAAGATTTGACCTACTTCGAACAAAGAAATTAAAAGAAGCAATGATAAGTCAAAATCCAGCAATTGGGGCTGTAATTGAAGAAAAACACATGCTACTTCCTGTTCCCCAAATTGAAAGGGACGCAAATAATTTACTTGACCAGAATCCGGGATGGTAAAATTTCCAGATTGAACACTTCATATTAGTAAATTATCAAAGGATACGAGTTCTTCCCTTTGGTAATTTACTATTGGTCAATTGCTTTAAAAAAAAACTATAACAGATCAACTAATCATTAGTTTAATTTTTTATTGTATACATTGATAATGTTCTGTTGGTTGACAATGATGAAATGATTTCTTAAAAGCTAAAAAAATGGATAAGAATAAATTTGACAGACGTAATTTTGTTCGAATGGGGGGTGCTGGCTTTAGCATTAACGATGCCGATTTTAACGATAAATGCACAGAACGAAGACAAGAGCAAATCCTTGCTCTTGAAAAATACAAAAATTCATCTTGAAGACCAGTGGGACGTAATTGTGATTGGAGGTGACCCTTCGGGTTGTGCTGCTGCAATCGCTGCCTCCAGGGAAGGAGCAAATACGCTTTTGATCGAAGCCATGGGCTGACTTGGCGGGCTGGGAACCTTTGGACTGGTTCCTGCATGGACTCCATTCTCAGATGGCGAGCAGATGGGTTACAGAGGAATTGCCGAAAAAGTATTTTATGAATCGAAGAATGGTGTACCTCATGAACCGAAAGATAAACTGGACTGCGTTGCAATTAATCCCGAATGGCTGAAGCTGGTTTCTGATTCTTGGGCAATCGGCCGCCACTGCTGCCGTTTTGACGATTGATAAAATATGTTCGGTTCAGGATTTGCCTTATGCCGATTTGCAAAAACAACTCTTGCAGGAAGGACAAATATTGAATTTAAATAAAGAAAGAAACACATGAAAAAAATCAGCACATTTTGTATAGCAATCTTTAGCTTTTCCGTTTCAATAACCGGCTGCCAATGCAATAATCTGGAATATGATATCGTCATTTATGGAGGAACCTCGTCGGGCATCGCAGCAGCCATTCAGGCCAGCAGAAGTGGCAAATCGGTCGTTTTAATTGAACCAACTAACCGGATTGGCGGCCTGACAACCGGAGGGCTTGGCCAGACCGATATTGGCAACAAAGTCGCCATTGGCGGAATTGCCCGTGAATTTTATCACAATATCAGTGAGTATTACAAGGATCCGGCCAGCTGGAAATGGCAAAAGCCTGAAGAATACAAGGATGGCGGCCAATCACGAACGGAAGACAATGAGGCAACGATGTGGACTTTTGAGCCATCACCAGCCTTGAAAGTTTTTAAGGAAATGCTGGCAAAAGAAAAAGTAAAACTTGTATTTAATCAGCGCTTAAACCGTGAAAGTGGAGTTGTAAAAGAGGGCGCCGAAATAGTTTCTATTGCGATGGAGAGCGGAGAAACATATTCAGGAAAAATGTTTATTGATGCTACTTACGAAGGTGATTTGATGGCCGCGGCAGGTGTTTCATATACCGTTGGGCGTGAAGCAAACAGCCAGTATGGTGAGACATTGGACGGGATCGAGTGGACAACTACTGCAAAAACTATTTTGGGTAGCGATTCAAGAAATGCTGTCAATCACAATTTTGTAGACGGAGTCGATCCGTATGTAAAAAAAGGTGATCCGGAAAGTGGGTTGCTGCCTTGCATTTCGCCGAATGGTTCGGGCGAGCAGGGAAGTGCCGACAGCGGAATTCAGGCTTATTGTTACCGCATGTGCCTCACAGATGCTCAGGAAAATCGCATTCCGTTTTTCAAGCCTGACGGTTACGATGAGCTGAATTACGAATTGTTACTCCGGAATTTTGAAGCAGGCGAAACTGCTATTCCATGGATCAACTCGGCCATGCCAAACCGTAAGACCGACACCAATAACAGGCTGGGTTTTTCAACCGATTTCATTGGTCAAAACTATGCTTATCCCGAAGCTTCTTATGCCGAAAGGGAAAAAATTGCAGAAGCTCATCGTAGCTATCAGCAGGGTTTGATGTGGACATTGGCCAACAATCCGCGGATTCCGGAGCAGGTTCGGAACGAAGTTTCCCGTTGGGGAACCTGTAAGGATGAGTTTGAGCGCGAAGATGGCTGGCAGCAGCAATTGTATGTTCGCGAGGCCCGTCGCATGATCAGTTCGTATGTTATGACACAGAAAAATTGCGAGGGAATTGAAGTCGTGGCCGATCCGATAGGTATGGCTGCTTATGGAATGGATTCCCACAATGTAAAACGCTATGTGACACCAGAGGGCATTGTTAAAAATGAAGGAAATGTAGAAGCTCATGTAAAAGCCCCGTTCCCGATCAGCTATCGTTCCATAGTTCCGAAAAGCGATGAGTGTGTAAATTTAGTCGTGCCCGTTTGTTTGAGTGCTACGCACATTGCCTTTGGTTCCATCAGGATGGAGCCCGTGTTCATGGTTTTGGGGCAATCAGCGGCGTTGGCTGCTGCTGAAGCAATTGACGAAAAAAAGAATGTTCAGGATATTGATTATCTGAGATTGAAGAAAACACTACTTGAAAATAAACAAGTGCTTAATCTGCAGTAAGAAATTTTTACTTGAGCAGGAAGGCAGAAAAACTACTAAACGATAACTGTTATGATCACATTCTTTATTTCAATAGCAGCCCTTGTTTTGGGCTACATTATATACGGAAAGTTGATGGAGAAGATTTTCGGAGCTGATAAAAACCGCAAAACTCCTGCCATGACCATGAACGATGGCATTGATTATGTTCCGTTATCCAAATGGAAAACCTTCCTGATCCAATTCCTGAACATTGCTGGATTAGGGCCAATCTTTGGTGCCGTTGCCGGTGCGATGTGGGGTCCGGTTGCTTTTCTTTGGATTGTGCTGGGTTCTGTTTTTGCAGGTGCTGTACACGATTATTTCTCCGGAATGCTTTCGGTAAAACAAAAATGATTGAGTATTCCTGAAATTGTCGGCATTTACCTGGGAGTTGGCGCCAAACAGTTTATGCGCGGTTTTACTGTATTGCTGATGGTGATTGTTGGCGCAGTTTTCATTATGGGACCGGCAAAAATCCTCGAAAGCCTGACACCCGAAACATTAACCATGAATTTTTGGGTGTGGGTTGTTTTTTTCTATTATGTACTTGCTACCTTATTACCTATTGATAAAATTATTGGCAGAATATACCCTGTTTTTGGTTTTGCCTTGTTGTTTATGGTGGTGGGTTTGATCAGCGCATTATTTATCAAAGGCTATCAAATTCCGGAATTGACCGTTGCTAACCTTACGAACTTTCACGATCAACCCGAAAAATTTCCCATTTTCCCGATGATGTTTATCACCATTGCCTGTGGCGCTATTTCAGGATTTCATGCCACCCAGGCGCCACTGATGGCGCGTTGTATCACCAACGAAAAGCAGGGCAGGGGAGTGTTTTACGGAGCTATGATCACCGAGGGAATTGTGGCCTTGATTTGGGCAGCCATCGGAATGGCTTTTTACAGCGGTGTTGGGCCGTTGAACGAAGTAATGATTGCCAACAAGGGAAATGCTGCTTTTGTGGTGAACGAAATATCGAATTCGTTGCTCGGTAAGGTTGGCGGTGCGCTTGCTTTGCTGGGTGTTGTGGCAGCTCCAATCACATCGGGCGATACAGCATTCCGGAGCGCCCGTTTGATTGTGGCCGATTTCCTGAAATTCAAACAAGGTCCGATCAGGAACCGGTTATTCATCAGCATTCCATTGTTTGCGGTTGGTTACGGATTAACTTTGGTTGATTTTGCTGTGATCTGGCGGTATTTTGCATGGTCGAACCAAACGCTGGCCATGATAGTACTTTGGGCCATCACCGTTTATCTGGCCCGCGAAAAGAAATTCTACTGGATCACTCTGATTCCTGCTCTGTTTATGACTACTGTAATTACCAGTTACCTGTTATTTGCTACTGAAGGTTTTGGATTACCATATGTAGTTTCGGTTTCAGCAGGACTGGTATGTGCAATCGGGGCTGGTATTTTGTTTTTTGTGAAGGTAAAACCGGAAAAAATTCTTGATCCTGAATTTGTTGTTGTGAAATAGTTTTTGTTTGAAAATCGAAGAAGCTATGCTGTCCGCCGACAAGTTCCATCTGCTTTTCTTTTCCAAAGATCAAAGTAGCTTTGACTTTGCCTCCAATTATTGATTACAAGCAGTTTCATTCCCTGAAAGAAATTCAGGAATTGTCTTTGAAACGAATTAAACTTGTAACATCAATTTATCATCCCAAAAATCTAATTTTTACCCTTATGTATTCAAAATCAATTTCGATTAAAAAGCTGGTTGTATTATTTTCCTGCGGAATGCTTTTATGCATTCAATCAATAGCTCAAAAAGCCGAAATTTTTTTTTCGGCGAAAGACCTGACCACCGTTGGTATTTATTATTATCCTGAACATTGGGACTCTACTCAATGGGAACGCGACTTTCAGAACATGGCCAAATTGGGTTTCGAATTCACTCACTTTGGCGAGTTTGCATGGGCACAGCTCGAACCCTCGGAAGGAGTTTACGATTTTAAATGGCTCGACCGCTCGCTGCAACTGGCCGCCAAATACAATTTAAAAGTGATTTTGTGTACTTCAACGGCTACTCCACCGGTTTGGCTGGTGCGTAAACATCCAGATGTACTGGCTACCGACGAAAATGGCAAAAAAAAGGATCATGGTGCCCGTCAGCATGCAAGCTTTTCGAGTACTTATTACCGGACGTATTCGATGAAAATGATCGAGGAATTAGCCAAACGATATGGTAATGATCAGCGTGTAATTGGCTGGCAGCTCGATAATGAACCGCGTAAGTTTCTTGATTACGGTTCTGATGCACAACATCGTTTCCGCGATTGGCTGAAACAAAAATATACCACCATCGATGCACTGAACCAGTCATGGGGAAACAACTTCTGGAGCGGAACGTACAGCAATTTTCAGGAAATAAACATACCCTCATACGAACAGCGGGGAATCAATCTGCACCAAAGGCTCGATCATTTGCGCTTTGCCGATGTTGAAACAGCCACTTTTCTTGACGATCAGGCACTTGTCATCCGAAAATATTCTGCTCCGGAACAATGGATAACTTCCAATTACATACCGATGTACGATGTTGGTTATGTCGGACAAAGCAAAGAGCTCGATTTTGTGACCTATACACGTTACATGGTTTATGGGGGCGATCTGGGCATTGGACCGAAAGGATACCGTGTTGGCGAATATTCACGCATTTCCATGGCCAATGACTTTTTCCGTCCGATGAAAGGTGTTTACGGAGTCATGGAACTTCAGCCCGGACAGGTCAACTGGGGAAGCATCAACCCGCAACCGCTGCCGGGAGCCATTCGCATGTGGTTGTGGAATGTGTTTGCCGGAGGCAGCAAATTCACCTGTTCGTACCGTTTCCGCGCGCCTTTGTATGGTTACGAGCAATATCACTACGGGATGGTGGGAACCGACGGTGTAACGCCGACTCCGGGAGGTCTGGAATTCAGTCAGTTTATTAAAGAAATAAAACTGTTACGCGGAAAATACGATCCAAAAGCACAGTTGCCGAAAGAGTATTTACAGCGGAAAACCGGTATTTTGTTTAATGCCGACAATGTGATGGGAATTAACCTGAACAAACAGACGACCGAATGGAATACCGAAGGTCATTTCCTGAAATACTACAAAGCCCTGAAATCGTTTGGCGCGCCGGTCGATTTTGTACGCGACACCACAGATTTCAGTCAGTATCCGGTTTTGGTGGTGCCAGCTTACCAGATGATTGATCAGCAAATGATTGACAAACTGACCAGTTACGCCGAAAATGGCGGGAACCTAGTGATGAGTTGCCGCACCGGACTTCAGGATAGAAACGGACATTTGTGGGAAGCCAAATTTTATCAGCCCATGTGGAAACTGTTTGGCGCCGAAGTTGAGTCGTATGATATGCTGATGCCAAAGGCGCCGGGAAATATTAAATTCAATAATCAGGAATTTGCCTGGACCAGTTGGGGCGATTTGCTGAAACCCGATAAAGGCACCGAAACCTGGGGAACTTACGAAGGTGATTTCTATGCCGGAACTCCTGCCATTGTCTCGCATAAGCTGGGTAAAGGAACCGTAACTTACATCGGAGTCGATTCCAAATCGGGCGATCAGGAAAAACAGGTTTTGACCAAGCTTTTCAGGCAACAAAATATCCCGATTGAAAATTATCCGGCAGGAATTATGGTGGAATACCGCGATGGATTTGGAATTGCTGTGAATTATTCGGATCAGGTTTATGAAATGAATTTGCCTGCCAGCGCTGAAATCCTCATTGGGACAAAAGCATTGAAGACGGCTGATGTGCTGGTTTGGAAATTAAAATAAAATGATTATCCGGTATTATTCCTAAAAATATTATCTTAGCAAGATAAACATAGAATTAATGAACTTACTCAACTTTGTAGCACAATATCCTGACGAGACGAGTTGCCGAAAGGAATTCAAAGAATATCGGGATCGCATAGGCGTAATATGTCCTCATTGCGGAAGCAAAGAGCATTACTGGAAAAAAGACAGGGAGCAGTATGAGTGCAAAATATGTCGGAAACGCCAAACTTTGCGAAGCAATACCGTTTTGCATGGTTCTCAATTGCCATTTCGTTATTGGTTTATAGCGATTCACTTGTTAACCTCGACAAAGAAAAGCTTCTCAGCGTCTGAACTTCAGCGCCAATTGGGACATAAACGCTATGAACCGATTTGGGGAATGCTCCATAAACTGAGAGCAGTAATGGGCAAACGTGACGAACAATACTCTTTATCGGG
This sequence comes from Bacteroidota bacterium, assembly GCA_030684645.1. Taxonomy (GTDB): domain Bacteria; phylum Bacteroidota; class Bacteroidia; order Bacteroidales; family Prolixibacteraceae; genus Aquipluma. The sequence continues at coordinate 15,639 of JAUXUF010000357.1, forward strand.
AGTAATCGAATTAGATGAAGGTTTCTTTTCTACAGAAACTCCAGCCCAGGACAAAGACAAGCCCTTGAAAAGGGGCCGTGGAAGCCAGAAAAAGAGTAAAGTTCTTGTCATGGCAGAGAGTCCGCCTGTTGAAGGAAAAACGACTAAAAACGGCAAACCCCGACAGGTAGGACACATCAAAATGATCGTTATAAATGATTTAAAAGCAGAAGCAATAACTTCATTGGTCAAAGATAATGTGTCAGAAGAATCAATAATAGACTCGGATGATTCAACTTCATACGTCAAACTGAAAGATATTGTCAAAGAACACCGTCCCCAAGTAATCCCCAAAGATGAAATTGGCAAAACATTACCTTGGGTTCATCTTGCAATTAGTAACGCAAAAAGAATGTTGCTGGATATCTTCCACGATATAAAACCGGAATACCTTCAGTACTATCTTAATGAATTCTGCTACAAATTCAACAGAAGATACTTCGGGGAAGATCTCTTTGACAGATTAATGATAGCATCGGTCTCATATAAAAATCAATTTAGGTACAACAACGGATAATCATATAAAATAAAACCCTAATTTTATCGATAGTCAGGATTTAGTCAAGGTTTCACTCAGAGTGAAGCCTTGACTATTTTTACAACTTGAAATTCGGTTTTATCTTATAGAAATGAATTTCAATTCTTCCTGAAGTTCGTGTCATTTCTGAGTAAAAGCAAAAAAAGGTTGCCAAAATCAATTGACAACCTCTTCAATATGTCTGAAATAATTTTTATGCAAGGAAACTTAACAGGATACCGGCAGCAACAGCTGAGCCAATTACTCCGGCTACGTTTGATCCCATGGCATGCATGAGCAGATGGTTGGTTTTATCGTATTCCAAACCCACTACCTGCGAAACACGGGCGCTGTCGGGCACAGCCGAAACACCGGCATTTCCAATCAGGGGATTCATTTTGTTGCCATCTTTCAGGAACAGGTTGATGATTTTCATAAACATAACACCGCCAAAAGTCGCAATCACAAAAGATGCAGCTCCTAAAGCAAAAATTCCAACGGATTTCATAGTCAGAAAGGTGGTTGCCTGAGTTGAAGCACCAACAGTCAATCCAATCAGAATGGTAACAACATCGATCATCTGTCCTTTTGCTGTATCAGCCAAACATTTGGTCACACCACTTTCCTTCAGGAGATTTCCAAAGAAAAGCATACGTAAAAGCGGCATACCACTTGGGACAATGAAGGTGGTGAGCAACATACCGGCAATGGCAAATATCACTTTCTCCACTTTTGAAACAACCAGCGGTGGTTTCATCCGGATTAATCGTTCCTTATCGGTAGTCAGCAGTCTCATAACCGGTGGCTGAATAACCGGAACAAGCGCCATGTAGGAATAATCTGCAATGGCAATGGCCCCGAGCAGATCCGGGTCAAGTTTGGGAAAAATACTTTCTGAAGGTAGCAAATTTGGAATTATTCAAAATGTACCAATTTAAATTAATGAATTATGCCATCAGAAATTATTACTACCGATGACCTCCGGGAATTCAAAAGCGAATTACTCACCGAACTGAGAAGGATGCTCAACGAGCAACATGGTCAGCCAGCAAAAAAGTGGTTAAAATCCTATGAAGTAAAAAAACTACTGGGTATCTCGCCCGGTACACTTCAAAACCTGCGGGTAAACGGAACCCTTCCATATACAAAAATAGGAGGACAGATGTTTTATGACTACGAAGATATCCGAAAGATGCTGGAACCTAAAAAAGAAAAAAACCGGTTTAGTTTCGATCTGAAACGATGAACGACATCAGACTCCTGAGTGTTTATTTTAATCGAAAAGTATACCAGTATTTATACCTGTTCCAGCAGTGGAATGCGGAACGGTTCGGGATCAGATTGTTATTTCCAGAATAGAAATGATGCAGTTTGTTCCGGATCGATCCTGCGGATACTTATGCCCGTTGCACGATGGATCTGACCGATTGAGGGTATATCCGGTATTGGGCATTGTATTTAATGCAGATTCTTCTTTTAGCCTGCTGCTAATCACTTTTTTGAAACTGTTGTTTTTCATTGCTCCCTCTCCAATTTTTCGGCAGTCTCCCTAATTTTTCTTTCATATTCCTCCACCTTCCCGCGAATCACCCTGATCTTTTTCTTATCCCTGTGGTAATGGAAAATATCTTCAAGGTTTTTCAGGTTTTCGGGATTGATGCCGTTGATCGATTTGATGTACCGGTATTTCAGGTCATTATCAGTCATCCGGGTGTTTATTTCAAACTGATGAATATTTCCGATAAAAGATGCCAGAAATAAGATAGAAAGCGAGACTATGGCAATCACTACTTTAGAGGATTTCCACTCAAACACATGGTAATGATGAACCTTAGAATCCGGCTTCTGACTGACGGCTATTCGTTTGAGTTCTTCCAACTGGGACAAAACACGCTTTTCTGATTCCCGGACTGTTTCTGAAACCTGTCCTGTTTTTTGTTCCATGCCCTGCAGATGAGCCTGTATTAACCGGATTAACTGCTCCGGCTTGATCGTGTCTGTTTTGATTTCTGGTTTTGGCTCTGTCGTGGTTTCCGGCGGCGAAGGACTTTCGTTCACTGCGGCCCCTTCATCAATTTTCTTCTGGATGGATACCAGCAGGCCTTTGATCTCCTCAAACATCAAGCTGACCATCGAATTAGTATTTCCCATAGTTGATCTGTTTTTATTTATTTGTCTATTTGTTTGTCAAACACTACCATCTCATTCCCTTCTTCTTTTTGAGTCTTTGGATCGCTGCTTTTTTATTCTTTTCATCGCTGTAATTGGTCTGTTTTCCCAACTGGTACAAAAAATTATTCAATACATTGCCATTTGTCTGTACCTGGTTTAGAGTCCTGTTGCCTTTAGGTTTGTTTTGTTGTGATTTTTGCTCATTCATTTGTAGCTGCTGGTTAATTTTGGAATAGCTGAACTGCCTGTCCACTTTTGAACCGTTGAAAGTATAGCCGTTCTTGTCGAAAATCACTCCCTGTATCTCATCCGTTTTCCCCTTGTGTTTGAACTTCACACCAATGTTTTGATCTTTCAATGCCAGAATAAGCTGGTTCCAGTTATTGCATTGTGGGATGATTGTTTTCAGGCAGTGGTAAATCTCGTATTTGGTTTTGTCCGGCTCCCTTAAGCGGTACACATTGACATTTTCCTTTCCAGATGCAAAATACAGGTTATATTCCCGGGTCAACTCCTTGCAAATTTTTTCACTTCTCTTACGCTCGTAACGGTCAGAGATAGTACGCCCGTTGTAATCAATCCGGTTAAAGACCATGTGAACGTGCGGGTGCTCTTTGTCGTAATGACGGCCAATCAGGTACTGGGTACCCGTTATCCCCATCCGGACTTTGTAATCTCTGGCTATTCGAACCATAAACTCGTTGGATAGCTTTTCCTTATCCTGTGGTGAAAAATTCAGTGAAATATGCCCTACTGGTTTCGATAACCGTGGATTTAGTTCTGTCTGAACCGTGGATTTAGTTCTGTCTGAAAGTTAAAGCTTTCAATGATGGCTTCCGGATCATCAAGCATCACACCATCACTATCCAGAATTTCGGTTCCTTTTTTCTGGTCCAGGATATAATTGATCACACCCCTAAACCCTTGTCCCTGGACGATCTTAGTCATCATGGCGGAGATGGGTTACCAGTTTTCGAATGCATCTGGCGAGCTGCAGGTTTTCAAGTTGGGCATTCCGGTACCCCTGGGCATTGGCTTTCCGGGCAATCTGGTTCAGGTTATTGGCCATACCACAGAGTTTTCGGATCAGGTCATGCATTTCGGGAGTAAGCCGCTGCCTGATTACGCTGCCTAAGACAGATTGGCGGACACATTCACTGATGGAAATCCCTGCTTCACGAGCTTTGGCTTTTAAAGTGTAATACTCCTGTGTATCCATTTTGACACCGATGAAATACGCTTTTTTCTGACCAGCCACTTTAACGGGACGGCCACCTTTGTTTTCTGTTTTCATTTTTTGCTTTTCTGAACATTTTTGAACAAGACCAGCGGGATGAAACAAGAGTTTTGGTATAACCAAAACACGAACTTGCTAACCGCTCTTTTCAAGATCTGGTCTCACTTTCAAAGCTAATGCAACTTTTCCTAAAGTAAAAGTGTTAAAATAGCTCAATATCAGTCAATTGGAATGAATTACATTTTCTCAAAGAAAAAGAAAAAACAGTCAAAAAAATAAAAAGAAAGCTATTTGGTATGCCGGTACGGGTGAAAATGCAAGGCTGTTCCGCCAAACTAAATTATTCTAATCCAAACTCTATGAAAGTTGTAAAAGGCGGAACACTCGCTTTGGTCTTGCATTTTCAGGAAACGGACCGGCTAAATTTGCTTTCATTTTTGTTTTGATGGAATGAGACAATCTTAAAAAACAATTTTGTTAGGGCAGGCAAAAGGCAAGTGTGTCCCGGAAGTGGAATGAAGCATCTTTTGCGAAATGAAATAGAAGGGATACTCTTGCCGTGGGTCGCCGAGGCTGGAGGCTGACAATAAGCGGAATGGAACGTAAGGTGGCGGAACGAAGTGGAACCCTGGAGTGCAATGGAGAGAAGCGGAAGCCACCTGCCGCAGGCGTTGGGAGGAGAACTATTTACCTTTAATCCTTAGTTTGTCTAACATTAAGATCTTGTACCTTTATAATATCGCAATGGAGATTACAGTAATGCGTATTGCAATAAATAACAAATTAATTTGATTCAAAAAGTGCACCCAATGTTTTCAACCCCAGAGGACGAAATATAAAATATGCTGTTGTGGACAATTTTCTCAATTTATGGTTTATAAATATCAAAGTGCCATTGAAATCGGAAATGTTGAATATCTCCGGACCATTGAGGAACGTGATTACCTGACTTATAGTGGTAAAATATTGGAAAGATATTTTTTAGAGAAACTTGCAACTCTTCAACTTTATTCGGCAAAAGGCACCTATTGGGAAAATGGAAATCAAAATGAGATTGATATTGTTGCCGTGAACGAACTGGATAAGACTGTTTTATTTGCTGAAGTTAAACGCAAAAAAGAAAATATCAGTGTTCCCCAATTACAGGGAAAAGCAAAGGACTTGCAAGCACATCTAAAAGGATATGACGCCGAATTCAAAAGTCTTTCAATAGAAGATATGCAATACTGAGGCTTCCATTGTCAGAAAGATGTTCGATCATTAGGTGGATTTCAGTTGATTTTGCACAGATAGTCAAGAAAATTTCGATTATCTGTGCAAAATTTGCTGCGGTATTCAGTAGCGAAGTCTTATATGAATTCCTATTAAGTTGATAAGGGGGTATTGCAACCAAAAAATAAATACTGATTTCTAATAATTTTCCTGAGGTATCTATCCGACACTGCTGACGCATGCATTTGGTTTATTCCCGGATAATCGGTCTCTTAATTTGACCATATCTTCACTGACTTTATTTTCAATCACTTTTGCATAGATTTGGGTGGTTGAGATACTTCGGTGCCCAAGCATATTGCTGACT
>JAUXUF010000358.1 GCA_030684645.1 Bacteroidota bacterium
AAAACGGTCGAAGTTGTGCCTTATCTTTGCTTTACTTTTTATTATTTGAGTTGATAGCAGGACCCATCTTATGAAGCGCTATCCGGGGGTAAGCAACCACGCAGGAAAAACAGGACATTGGAATGCAGAACATCATAAGGCAAGTGTGCCGATAGCTGGCGGAGTCGCGAATAAATGGGGAGATAACCCGGGAGGGCTGCCAACGATATGGCAGATACATTATACTGGATGCAAAGTTGGTAAAGAAATGGAATACCATTCGGTTGATGCAGCCCTTTTCGGGACATTTACCCGAGTAGTGATTTAGTTGAGCCAGCTAAGCAGCACTCTTGCCAGAGGGCGCTGAAGCTTGTGAGATGAACGAGCGAAGCAGCGATTAAGTGTAGTGAATGGAGAGAGGTACGAACGAAATGAACGGAACGAAGAGCGTATGAGCAAGAGAGACGAACAGGCTGCAAGCGCATTGAACATCCTAAATGGCATGTTTTTCCTGCACCGCTGAAAGGGTGGCGGGGTATTAGAGGAAAGATTAAACTTAGGATTACAATCTTTATTTTGGAAGACGACGGATCTTTTAGGGAAGATAAATCATCATTAGGAGCAGAGACAAAGCTAATTTTACATAATTGACTTATCTGTCAGACAGCCCTTGAAGCGATTAAGCGCATAAGTGCCCCCGTAAACAACAAAGTTGCTGCCTGACTTTTTGGAGCGAAGCGGAAAATAAGGCGGGGAGCAACGCAACTTTGAGCCGGAAAGCTTCTTTGCGTAACGAAGCGGAGCAAAGGTGCTGTACGGCGACAGGGGGCACGGAGCGGGAGCGAAACGGGGCTGTTTTATAAGGGAATATTATGTAAATTTAGTGGATGGGAAGACCACAGACATCATTTCAGCAAGGATTTGTTATCCTGTAAAACATAAAGAAATAAGTGAAATCTGGTATTCGAACATTTTAATTCTTGATGAACCTAAGCAACAAAATTTAGCCAATGATTCATTGGTAGATTGTATAACTGTAATAGAAAATATTTCTTTCAGTGACAACCAAATTATATTGCAACCTTTAGCGATCTGCCGTGTGGCAGAGAAATGTTTTGTAAGCATATGATTTACGAAATGAAGAACAAGACTGACTACTTACTAAAAAAGCTGCCGAAATGAGAAGACTCGCTGCGAGTAAGACTAGGATCAACTGATTGATAAACAGTGCCCGCTGTACAGGTTTTATGGATGAATGAATTTTGTAGCCCTTTGGGGGGGCGAACATGCTTTTTTATTTGGTTGTTTTATTGTTCCTTTTTTTATATTTTTAGTCGTTTTTACTAATCCTACTTATTGAATCATAAACCCAATGAAAAAACACTTTCAAGCCTTATTAAAAGGAATCTTTTTAGGTTCGATTTCTTCCCTTGTTGCTTCTCAAGGCGCAGAAGCATCAACGTATGATCTAAAGAAGTTTAAAATAAATGATGGCGGACAAACTGAAGTAAAAGCAAGAAAAGACAACTCCCAGAAGTTTATCTTAAGATTTAAAAGTGACGATTCTTATTTAATTGCAGGACATCGAAGTCATTCATCTCATAGATCGAGTTCTACTTCATCTGGTAGTTCTTATGGCTCGTCTTCATCTAGTTATAGTGCTCCCGTTTCTACATCTACGCCAACACCAACCATTAAAACAACATCATCGACTCGGAAGAATGAAATAGTAAAATTGAATCATGATTCAATTAATACCACATCAAGTTCATCTTTGATATTAAATTTAGGAGATCGGCTTTTGAAAAAAGGAATGACAGGAAGCGATGTTGCTCAGTTAAAAAGTATTTTGATTGAGAAAGAATTTCTTTCAGTTGCCTTATATGAAGAGAGTATGTTATTTGATGAGAAAACTGAAAAGGCTGTTATTGCATTTCAAAAATCTTTCGGAGTAGGTGCCGACGGAATCGTTGGTTCTAAAACGGTTTATTACTTAAAGAAATAAAGATGGTTAGTTTTGATCGAATCGCAGAAAATAAGATTCAGCTAACAGTAGACATTACAGTATTCAATGATACTGTGATTACGAAAACTTTGTACTGGATGCAATCTGATTATTCCGTTTTCTGGAGTTCGCTGAACAGAAACATTCAAAATATTATTCTGGAGAGAAAAAATGATTCAATATCTGACGAAGAATTTTTCAAATTAAAAAATCAAATCAATCAAAACCTGATTGATTTTAAAACCAGAGATATTGTCAATCAAGAAACAAAAAACATACGGGACATTCTCTATATTAAAGCTTTCGCCAATGGAGAAGAATTTGAAGACTATAATTTAATGGAAAGCTCCAATGTATAATCTTTTACCGTTCAGATTTGAACGACTTAAAGATAAAGAAATCCTTGTGAATGAAGTCGGAGATTTCTTAATTGTCCCTACCACAACTGTAAAACGGATTGTCGATAAAGAAATCAAGAAGGATGAAGAATTATATAAAGACCTGACAACTTGGTATTTTATATGCGAAAAATCAATTCCTGAATTAATTGATCTCTTGGCAGCACGACTAAGAACCAAAAAAGCGTTTCTCAACAATTTTACCGCATTGCATATCTTTGTGTTAACACTTCGTTGTAACCAAAATTGTATTTATTGCCAGGCAACAAGTCGTGAGTGTCGTGAATCAGCTTATGATATGACACAGGAGGTAATGGTAACAGCCATTGATTTGATGTTTAAATCACCTTCACCTTCGTTGACAATGGAATTTCAGGGAGGAGAGCCAAGCCTTATGCCTCGATTGCTTCTTTTTGCAATTGAAACAGCAGAACAGAAGAACGAAGAACATTTAAAACAAATAACCTATGTGCTTTGTACGAATAGTATTAATCTTACAGATGAAATACTCAACATCTGCATTCAATACAGGGTTTTGATTTCTACATCTCTTGATGGATTTGAGGCATTGCATAACCACAACAGGGGAAAATCAGACAGCTATAGCCATGTTGTAAATGGCATTAATAAAGCACGAACAGTTTTGGGTTTTGACAGAATATCAGCATTAATGACAGCGTCTGAAGAATCTCTTAAATATCCTAAAGAAATTATTAATTCCTATTTGGAAAATGGTTTTCATAGTATTTTTCTGCGAGCATTGAATCCATATGGCTTAGCAACAAAATATTCCGATTGGAGTGAATATTATGACCAGTTTATTGATTTTTACAGAGAGGCTTTAGATCATATCATTGACTTGAATAAATCCGGAATATTTTTTGTTGAAGAGTTTTCGGCTCTAATACTTCGTAAAATATTAACACCATTTTCTATTGGTTTTGTTGATCTTCAATCTCCATCAGGAATAATAAACAGCGTCATTGTGTATAATTACGATGGGTATGTGTATGCCTCTGATGAATCGAGAATGCTTGCAGAACATGGAGATTATACATTTAGACTTGGGCATGTAAGCGATCATTATGATTCGTTATTTTATGGAGAAAAAGCTCAAAAAATTGGATTAATCTGGGCCAATGAAACCATAGCAGGATGTTCAGACTGTGCGTTTGTGACATATTGTGGAGCTGATCCTGTACGTAACTATTCGACCCAAGGAGATATGTATGGATTCCGCCCGACTTCTTCATTTTGCAAGAAGCATAAACAAATAATACAACACCTATTTTCTTTGATTATAGAACGTAAAGATGAGGTTCTTCCAATTTTTAAACGGTGGATTAATAGTAGTGCAGGATGATTAGAACAAAATTGGATATTGATTCAAATGACAATTCATTGTTTGTTACTGCACAATGTAATAACCGCTGTTTAATGTGTTCACAGCCTCCCTTAAACAGAAATGATATTGATAAATTATTTGAAAAGAATCTGTTGATATTAGATGCTGCACCTTCTGGATTAAAAGACATAGGTATTACAGGAGGCGAACCGACTTTACTAGAAGAAAAACTATTTGATCTCTTAGAGAAAATAAATAGCAAATTACCAGATACTCAAATACATATATTGAGTAATGGGAGAGCTGGATATTCCGGATCATGCTGACCCCCTAGTACCCCGGTGATTTAACAGTATTTTTTCGGATTTTCGTGCGTGTTTTGCATGACAGTCCGGCAGATGCTGACACCCCTGGAATTGAAAAAAGAGGGAAAAAATCCGGAGCATACTGACCCCCCTTTCTGTGTTGGCGGGTGGGTTTGGAACAAATCCGGAGCATTTTGCCCCCCCTCTGGACTTTGCCGGTGGGGAACAGATCAGGATCATGCTGACCCCCTTTTTCAATTTTCCGCACAGGTTTTGGTTCATTAGTGGTTAACAAA
>JAUXUF010000360.1 GCA_030684645.1 Bacteroidota bacterium
GAAATGCTCAGTGGTAAAAATCTTGAAATGCAATCTATGTATGTCAGTGGTGCTAAAAATGAAGCCGACTGGAAGCATTATTTTGAGCTTGCCAAGGAAATGAATATGCAGCACCTGGTATGTGAACCGGAGAAGGAATCATGGGATATGCTTGACAGTCTTGCAGGATTATACAAAATCAAAATAGCCATTCATGAACATGCCAAAGGAAAAAGTATGTACTGGCATCCTGATTCTGTAATCGCCGCTATGAAAGACCATCCGAATTTTGGAGTATGTGCGGATCTGGGACATTGGGAAAGAAGCGGATTAAATCCTGCAGAATGTCTGAAAAAACTGGAGGGAAATATACTTGGAGTTCATTTAAAGGACATACATCAATCTGATAACCCGGAAGCAAATGATGTAATTATAGGCAAAGGTGTAATTAATTTCCCTGCTATAATAGATGAATTAAAACGTCAGCGTTTTAAGGGAGTGATTCATGTTGAATGTGAACATAAAATGGAAAATAACCTCGCTGAGGTGATCGCGGGAAAGAAATATTTCGAGGGACTGTATAATAAAGTCAACTAGACCTCTAAGAGCTTCAAATCAATTAAAAAAAATCAATCGAACCGAATATGAAATTATTTCCAACAATCCCAAAAAGAAATATTTTTTCTCTAAATAAGAGTTTATTTCTATTTATATTATCTATTTTACTTTCTGGTGAAATTCTATTGGCCCAACAAGGCGAATCAACATTTGCCTGGCCAGAGGGAAAGCAAATAGCTATCAGTTTAAGTTTTGATGATGCCCGCGCAAGTCAGGTAGATGCCGGAACAGCACTGCTCGATGAGTATGGTGTTAAGGGCACATTTTATGTGGTTCCAAATTCTGTCAAACAAAGACTTGAGGGCTGGAAGAAAGCGGTTGCCAGTGGTCATGAAATAGGGAATCATTCTTTCAACCATCCCTGTACCGGTAATTTCCCGTGGTCGAGAGAAAAGGCCATTGAGAATTATACCCTGAAAAAAATGCGGAATGAATTAATTCTGGCTAATAAGGATATCAAGGAATTACTTGGAATTGAGGCTGAGGTTTTTGCTTATCCTTGCGGACAAACCTATATCGGCAGAGGGGAAAACACGAAAAGCTACGTCCCTGTTGTATCAAAACTATTTCTCAGCGGCAGAGGCTGGCTTGATGAAGGTCCAAATGCTCCTCAATTTTGTGATCTTGCCCAATTAACAGGAATGGAAATGGATGGAAAGGATTTTGAGCAAATTTTACCGCTGATCGAAAATGCCAAAAAGAGCGGTGCCTGGCTGGTTCTAGCCGGTCATGAAATGGGCACATCCGGAAATCAAACAACCAGATTGAGTATGCTGAAAAAGCTGATCGAATACGCACAAAACCCGGCAAACGGAATATGGATTGCTCCGGTTGGAACTGTGGCTAAATATATAAAGGGTCAGAAGGGGTAAATTAAGATTGTGGAGGTTCCCGCTTGCGCTGATCCGACTTTGTAAGATGTGTTAGCAGAGGTTCCGCTTGCGCTGATCCGACTTTGTAAGATGTGTTAGCAGAGGTTCCCGCCTGCGCGGGAATG
>JAUXUF010000368.1 GCA_030684645.1 Bacteroidota bacterium
AAAATAAAAAGCCACATTCACCAACGCAACCATCACCGGAACTTCAACAAGCGGACCGATTAATGTTGCAAAGGCCGCCTGGGAATTGATGCCGAACACTGAAATAGCAACTGCAATAGCCAGTTCAAAATCGTTACTCCCGGCAGTAAAAGCCATTGTGGTTGATTTTTCGTATCCTTCACCCATCCATTTAGCAGCAAAAAAAGTGGTGAAAAACATAATGCCAAAGTAGAAGGTATAAGGTATCGCCACCCTGATTACATCTAAAGGCAATCCAATAATTTTTTCCCCTTTGAGTGAAAACATGACAAAAATGGTGAATAGCAAGGCGACCGGCGTTAACACGGATACCCGGGGAATAAATTTCGCAAAGTACCATTCGCTGCCTTTCCAGCTGCGGAGTATGAGGTTAGAAATTAAACCAGTGGCAAATGGGATTCCTAAATAAATAAGAACTGTCACAGCTATTTCTGAAATTGAAACATTCACAGCAGCGCCATGAAGACCAAATAAAGGCGGTAAAAAAGTAATGAATATCCATGCATAAACGGAATACAGAAAGACCTGGAAAATCGCATTGAAGGCTACCAGTCCGGCAGCTAGCTCTGAATCACCTTTGGCAAGGTCGTTCCAAACCAGAACCATTGCAATACAACGCGCCAATCCCACCAGAATGACACCAACCATTAATCCCGGCTGATTATGCAGGAAAAGAATAGCCAAAAAGAACATGACTAGCGGTCCGATAATCCAGTTTTGTGTCAGTGATAAACTAAGTAGTTTTAGGTTCTTGAAAACCAGGGGTAATTTCTCGTACTTTACTTTGGCCAGTGGCGGGTACATCATCAGGACAAGGCCAATAGCAATGGGAATATTGGTAGTTCCTGAGCTTAACGAATTCCAGAAATCTGAAATTTCAGGGAACCCAAAGCCTGTGACAACCCCCGAAAACATGACGAGGAATATCCATAGCGTGAGATAGCGGTCGAAAAATGAAAGTTGTTTTACTGTGCTCATGATATTTATTTTGAAAATTTGGAAATGAGTTTGATGAAAATTGGCTGATGGATTTGAAATAATCTTCAAATCTTCAAATCTTCAAATCATTACATTTTCAAATCTACTTCCCGTTACCGTGATGCTGAAAATTCCGGTTCCTGAATTTTTAAAATCTTCCAGTTCGCTGGCAGAAAGGAAATTGGACAGAATCTGATCGGGTACGCCGATTTTCTTTTCCTTCCGGATTTGAATGTCGGAAAAGCCTGCTTGGTCAATGATTTGGAGATAATCAGGTTTTTGGATGGCTCCGGAAACGCATCCGGCATATAGTTCGGCTGCCTTCTGCAGTTTTTCAGGAAGTGTTCCGTTCAGGACCACATCCGAAATGCAGAAATGTCCTCCGGGTTTCAAAACCCTGTAGATTTGTGCGAATGCTTTTTCTTTGTCCGGAACGAGGTTCAGCACACAATTGCTGATTACGACATCATAAGTTGTATCCGGCAGTGGTATATTTTCGATGTCGCCTTTCACAAATTCGATGTTGCTAAATCCTAATTTTTCATTGTTTTTCCTGGCTTTTTCGAGCATGGCATTTGTGAAATCAAGTCCGGTTACCCGACCGTCGTCACCAACCAGAGCGCGAGCTACAAAACAATCGTTTCCGGCTCCGCTTCCCAAATCCAGAACGTGATCGCCTTTTTGAATTCCGGCGAATTCCGTCGGTAATCCGCAGCCCAGACCCAGGTCAGCATCCGGATTGTAGCCTTTTTGCCCTGAATAGTCATCGCTGAAAATGGTATAATCTATTTCATCACAACAACTTGTACTTCCGCAACAGGATGACTGGTTCATTAATAAACTTTGATTGGCTATTTCACCGTATTTCTCTTTTACTACCCTTTTTAATTCATTGGGATTCATAATTGTGGTTTTATTTGTTCGACATAGAGTTTGTAAAATGCATTTTTAATTTCGTCGCGGACCCGAATAAACTCGCTCCAGATGAATTCTTCAGAACCTACAGCATGAGAGGGATCATCAAAGCCGATGTGCAGGCGGCGCCTGACTTTCCCAATAAAAGCAGGGCATGTTTCATTGGCTCCGCCACAAACTGTGATCACATAATCCCATTCGTCGTTTAAATATTTGTCAACCGGGTCAGAAGTGTGGTGGCTGATATCGATTCCAATTTCTTTCATCACCGCAACAGCTTTGGAGCTCAGTTTGCCCGAAGCTTCGGTTCCGGCAGAACAAACGGTGATATTCGGATCGAACGATTGTAAAAAACCATGTGCCATCTGGCTGCGGCAGCTGTTTCCGGTGCAAAGAATTAATACTTTCATAAGTTTTATATGTCAATTTGAAAATGAATTATTTACAACAAAAGCCATCTGGAAGTTCGATATCATTCAAAAAGCTTCCAAGCATTATTTTTAGTTCTTCTATTTTCTGATAATCCAGACAGTAATTGGTTTTCGCACCTTCAACATGTCCTTGGATTAATCCGGCTTCCTTTAATTCCTTCAGATGCTGGCTCACAGTTGTGCGGCTTAAAGGCAATTCATCTGAAATATCGCCTGAAATGCATGTTTTTGACTTGGCCAGAAAATGCAGAATCTGCAATCGTGCCGGGTGTGCAAGGGCTTTGAATAAATTGGCCTGTTCCTGAAGACTCTTCTCAAAAAGTTCTGTTTTTGCGATAACCATTGTTTCTAATTTTAATTACGACGTAAATATACGTCAAATATTAATACGACGTATATTTACGTCATTAAAATTTGAAAAAATAATCCTTCAGTTGAATTGCATCGTGAAAAGCCTTGTTCTTATTGGATTACCACAAAAAGAGGGTGTTTGTCAATCATTTGGAACAAAACCTCCTTTTAATAATTATGACTTTATTTTCTCATAGAGAGCAGTCAATTTTTCCTGATAGATGGCTTTGATTTGAGCTTCATTTTCACCAATCGGTTTTATCGGAATCAGATCCATCACTTCGGCTGGTTTCATTCCGGAATGATACATGGTATTTAAAGCTGCATTCAAAGTTTCATAGATGCTTTCCCGGCATTCGGTTTCACTCAGGCCAAATTGGGAGCCCAGAGTTTCCAGTTCATTCCACTGAAACCAGAAATAGGTTGGCAGCATGGCTGAAAGCAGTGCATAAGCTTCCAGTTTTTCTTCGGAAGTTTCGAACGTGTGCCCCAGCAAATTAAGCATTTCCAGAATGTACCATTTCTGAATCTCCGATACTCCCGGACCAAAACTTACCGGATTATACCCGTGGTTGATGACCGAGGTCGCATTGGGAATGAGCCTGACAATCTGTTGGACAGGTTTCAGTACAGAAGCCATTTTTTCGATAGTAATTTTGGGCGCCAGTGAAATGAAAATTGTTTGTTCGCTTACCGCACCGGTAATTTTTTCGAGTGTTTCCATGATTACCGGGGGATGCAAAGCCAAAAATACAATGTCTTTTCGGGCTGCTTCCGAAGCATAATCAAGAGTCTGAATAAAAGGAAATTTTTGCTTTAAATCCCGAAGAATATCCGGATTGTTGTCAAAAACTGAGATAGAATCAAAAATGGCTTTTTTATTCACAAAAGCCTGTAGAAAAATCCGGGTAATCCGGCCTCCGCCAATAAAACCAAGCGCTTTTGTTTTCATGATGATTAATTTTTAGTCACATAAATATAACAATTACATCACGTAGTTAAAAAGATATCCGACACATATTATTCCAAATGTGACAATACCGATGAAGGTTGCGATCAACTGCCACTTTAGTACTTTTTTCAGGATAATAATCTCCGGAAGTGACAGGGCAATTACCGACATCATAAAAGCCAGGGCAGTTCCGAGTGAGACACCTTTTTCGATCAGTACGCTCACAATCGGAATAATTCCAGCAGCATTCGAATACATCGGAACACCAATCAGGATAGCCACCGGCACTCCGTACCAATTTTTTGCGCCAAGCAATGAACCCAAAAAATCTTCGGGTACATAGCCATGAGCTCCGGCACCGACGGCAATTCCCAAAACAATGTAAATCCAGATTTTGCCAACAATTTCCTTTACTGAATCAAAACCATTCCGGATACGCTGAGAAAAACGCATCGTCCCGCCTTCGTCGTTTTCGTGATCTGTTTTAACCTGAAAAACCCAGTCTGCCACATACTTTTCGAGCTTCAGCCTGCCAATGATCCATCCGGAGAGAATGGCTACGAATAAGCCGGTAACGATGTAAATTAACATTACTTTCCAGCCAAACATACCCAGTAGCAAAACCACAGCTACTTCGTTGATCATCGGGGCTGCGATTAGGAACGAAAAAGTAACACCTAGTGGAACGCCGGCTTCGACAAATCCAAGAAACAGCGGAATAGCTGAACAGGAGCAAAAAGGAGTGACGATTCCCAACAGGGCAGCCAACACATTTCCGGTGAAAAGCGATTTGCCTTCGAGTATTTTTCGGGTCTTTTCGGTAGTGAAATAGCTGCGCAAAATGCCTACTCCGAAAATGATCAGAACCAGAAGCAGCATAACTTTGGGAACTTCGAACAGAAAGAAACGCATAGTTTCGGTCTGGTGCAATCCCGGGGTCATACCAGCCAGATCATCAACGACAAAATTGGCTAGTTTTTGCAAATTCAAATAAAGAATTAACCACAAAGGGAGCAATAGGGCAGGGAATAGGATGCCATTGGTTTGCCTGTTCAGTTCTGCTATTTTTTCTTTCATTGTATTTTTTATTTGTTCGCAATTCGACGAACAATGAGCTCAAATTTTTAGATCAAAAAGATGCTTATATAATAGATCCCAATTGCAATAAATAATACTGCAATTGCACGTCGGAACCAAATTTCAAAGGTTTTCAGTTTGTTGTAAAATCCTCCGATCGATCCAAGTGAATACGCGATAAGCCAGGCAAAAATGATCACCGGAATGCCTGTCCCCAATGCAAAAATGAGCGGAAGGTACAGCCCGGAAGCGCTACTGATCGTCATCGGGATTAACATGCCGAAATAAAGTACTCCACTGTAAGGACAAAATGCAAGAGCGAATACCATTCCAAGCAATAAAACGCCCCAAAACCCGCTTTTGCTGCGGCTTTCCATCTTTTCGGTCAGCCAGCTGATTCCGGGAATTTTCAGGGATAAAATGCCAAGCATAAATAGTCCAATCACAATCAGGAAAGGACCGAGGAGTTTTTCTCCCCATTCCTGAAAAAAACCTGAAAGTTGAAACTGGCTGGCGCCGAAATAAAACAACAAACCAATAGCTGTATAACTGACAGCACGTCCAAGAGTATAAATCAGGCCGTTATAAAATACTTTTCGGCGGTTATCGAGGTCTTTGCTGATGTAGCCAATGGCTGTGATGTTAGTTGCCAGCGGACAAGGACTAATAGCAGTCATCAATCCGAGTAAAAAGGCCGATATCAGCGGAAACTGCGAGTTCTCAAATAAGGTCTGAAGGAAGTTCATATTAATTCGATAATTTGTTAATTAGTCAATTCGGTAATGAAACACCAATTCAAATTGTCGAATTGCTACATTGTCAAATTGTTACATTTTTTCTATGGTTTCCTTGATTTTTGCCTTCAACTTGTCCGGATTGGTGCGGGCATACATGAACGCGTCATTGGTCAGGTTAACAGTTTTCACACCTTTTAAAACCAAAAGAGTTTGTCTGCTGATTTGGTGTTTTTTGATCAAAGGATTGTTCGTGTCTTCTTCCCGGTTGATCGATTTCAAGGTTATCTGATCGCCGTAATACTGTTTCAGAGCTTCTTTGGTAACTGCTTCAACGGCCATGCACGTTGCACAGCGGTTTGTCGAATGGAAATAATAAACTTCAACCCCTGAAGGTTTGGTTCCTGATTGTGCATTCGCAGCGAAAATTCCGGAGATAAATAGAACGAGGATAAATAAAAATTTTTTCATGATTTTGATTTTTTTTGTCTATTGTCAAAAGCCTTAAATCTCTTTTGCTTGCACGGCATTTATAAGCATTTGACTGATTTCGGCAACTGAAGGAACGCGTCCCTTGACAAGTACTTTTCCATCAACAACGAGTGCCGGGGTGGTCATGACTCCCAATTTCATGATTTCCAGAAAATCTTCCACTTTAATTATGGTGGCGTCAATTCCAGATTCGCTTATAGCTTGTATGGTTGCTTTTTCCAGCGATTTACACTTGGAGCAACCAGTTCCCAATACTTTGATTTCCATGATGTTTATTTTTAAAGTTTCTTGATTTTCAGTTCGTAAAACAACGAACATTAAAAACAAATTTTTTTACATTTTCAGAATTCTCTTAAATCCTTCCTGAGCTTCAGTCCAGTTTTCCTTGTTGATGCAGTATTTAATCCGGGGCGCTTCAATTTCACCCTGAATCAGACCGGCATCCTTTAATTCCTTCAGATGCTGAGAGAGTGTTGATTTTACAATCGGCAGATCTTCAGTTAAATCGCCGCTGTAGCAACACGATTGCTTCGAAAGCAATTCCAGGATATAGATCCTGATTGGATGCCCCATTGCTTTGGCGTAACGGGCCATTTTCTTTTGATTATCGGTAATAATATCTTTCTCTTTCATTGCTGTTCGGTAAATTACGAACAAAGTAAATGCATTTATTTCAATCATCCAATCAAATCCCCAAAAAAATGAAATTGCTTACATCCGGAAAATAAATAACTATTTTTGGGTGACTATACTCAGTGAAATGAGAACCGTGACGTTACGGCTTCCTGTTTAGAAATCGAAAATTTTAAAATTATGAGATTCATGCCTAAAAAATAAATTATAAACCCACAAGTAAAGTTTGTGAAGAAGTTTGTTCCTGCTATTGAAAAAACATATCGCATTAGGGCAAAGAAGGAATTTCGCGCTATTTCGGGCTTGTCGATGGGTGGTTATGGTTCGCTGATGCTGGCCATGAGATATCCTGATTTGTTTTCAAGTTGCGTGGCTTTCAGTTCCGGAACCTTTACCGACGAGGAAATTGTGGCCATGCCCGATCAGAATTACAACATGTTTTTTGGTGATATTTTCGGAAAAGGACTGACCGGAGACAATCGGATTTCTGATAATTGGAAAGCTCACAGTCCGCTGCACCTGATTTACGATGTGCCGAAAGACAAGCTGAAATCCATTCGTTTTTACATCGATTGCGGCGACGATGATTTCCTATACCTGGGAAATTCACAATTGCATATCCAGATGCGGAAACTTGATATTCCGCACGAATACCGCACCCGTCAGGGCGGCCACGAATGGTCGTACTGGCGCACCGGACTGGTTGACGGCCTGAAGTTTATCGGGCAGAGTTTTCACCGGTAGATGTTTGGTTTTCTATCCCTGACAGGGTTTCAAACCCTGTCAGGGACAAATTCCTACCAAATAGCGACCACG
Organism: Bacteroidota bacterium; assembly: GCA_030684645.1. Taxonomy (GTDB): domain Bacteria; phylum Bacteroidota; class Bacteroidia; order Bacteroidales; family Prolixibacteraceae; genus Aquipluma. The sequence goes on from JAUXUF010000368.1 coordinate 7,419, forward strand.
AAATCAATTTTCTTTATCTTTCGGTCATTTCCGATCATTCAGGTATGGCAAAGCAGACTATTTTAAATCGCATTTTGATTATACTTCGCAAGGTTTTTCTTGGGTTTGGAATCCTATTTCTGGTATGCCTGATCCTGAGTTTCACCAGTTTGCCTTACTGGGGATATTACTGGTTGGGAACCAGTCAATCGAAAATTACCGAAAAACCTGATTACATCGTGTTACTTGGCGGTGGTGGAATGCCCAGCGAATCGAACCTGATGCGGGCCTTTTTTGTGTTCAGGGCAGCAAAGGAATCGCCTGAAAGTCGCATTATAATCACGATTCCTGGTAATCCAACCGATTCAACAAGTACTGCCCGGTTGGTAGCTGCAGAACTGGTCTCAAAAGGGATTGCGACTGATCGAATATTATACGAAGAACTTGGGACCAACACCAGGTCGCAGGCTATTCACCTTCAAAAATTCAATGCTGAAAAACTGACGGGAAAGGCCATTCTACTGGTCACTTCGCCCGAACACATGCGCCGTGCTGTACTAACCTTCAAAAAGGCAGGTTTCGCGCGGGTAAGCGCGCTACCAGCTTTCGAAAACGCTTTAGAGGCAGACCTGATTTTCAAAGATAATGAACTGGGAGGCAACAAAATCCTGATCCCGGATATTGGCAGCAACATTTCTGTCAGGTACCAATTCTGGAATCATCTGAAATATGAAATCCTGATTGCCCGCGAACTGGCAGCATTGGGATATTATAAATTACGAGGCTGGATCTAGAAGATCAAAACCGTATGTTATATTTCAGTTTCAGGCGCAAGGCACTTTCATCCATCAAAAAATGACCGGTTGGTTGCGACCAACCAGAGGTCCATGCCAGGATGATTTCATTTCCGGGTTTCAGTATCCATTGAAACCGCGATTGCCAGCCCATTTTTTCGGTGGCATTGTCGTACTGGAAGTAGTTGTACAGCGTTATTGACGGGCTGAATAGAATATTGGCATTGAGCTGATAAATTTTGGCCGTAAAATTTCCTTCTGGAAGCATTACATTATTTTGTGTGAAGTTCGCTCCAATAAAAAGTGGGACCGCTACTTTATAGTTTACAGTCACTTTCAGGTCGTTACGGCGGCCATTGTAAAAATCACCCGTGCCGATGCTTACTATTCCTGCCAGGTTGCGGCTTCCGGCCGAAGTAAGCAATACGTTTTGATACCAGAACGTGTATTCGTTCTTGGGGATGATAAATCCTGAAAAAATTGGAAAATCTTTAACCAGTAATTCATATTGTTGGTTGAGCGAATAAGAAAATTCCTCCCCCGATTTAAACCGGATTCCGAGGGGTGAAACTTTCAATTCGCGGGTGACCATTACATTGTCGAAATTGGTGAGGTAGTTAAATCCGGCGCCACTTTTAACCTGAAGTATTCCTAATTTACCAGGGCGCGGGCCGAGTGAAAAACTACCATACGAAGCTTTAATATTGTTTCGCGGAACAAATCCGATACCGGCAACAAAATTTTCGCCCACTTCGTAGTGGCCCAGACTAAAAAATAAAAAGTCATTTGGATAGGCAATATCGGCTCCCCATGAAGTGTTATTGTCTTTCTTGCCGGGAGTGTCAGAAAGCAAGCCAAACATCGTAAAAGCGAGGTTTTTATTCTTCTGAAACCGGGAAGTTGCCAGTTTCAGATCGATTCCGCCAACCAGGTTGTCGTCGTTCGAAAGTGTGTTTCCCCAGGTTCCTATGACCCCGATGGATGATTGAGCGCCCAAATTATGACTGATTCGGCCAACCGAAAGATGCGAGTTTCCATAGTCACGTTCATCACTGATGTACATCATCCCGATATTCCAACTGTTCTGCTGTCCTGTTATTTTGGCTGCATATCTTACCGGAAGCATGTTCCCGTTGTTATCAAGACCTAATCTTCTGGAAAAGAAAGGTACAATTGAATTTCGGTATGGATTATTGTCATCACCTTCAATACCAAAAGTGAAATAGTTTGATCCATCGAGGAAAAAATCGCGTTTTTCGGGAAAGTGGAGGTTGAAACGGGTGAGGTTTATTTGCCGGTCATCGACTTCCGTCTCGGCGAAATCCGTATTAATTGAAAGAGAGGCTTTAAGTTGGGGAGTGACCTGGTAAAACATGTCTAGTCCGGCATCAGCATGATATTCGTTCTTTTCACCTTTCCGGGTATTCATTCCCCCAATCACATATGGAGAAAGGTCGAGTCCGATGCCCTGAGTAATTCCTTCCAGTCCTTCCAGTATTCCTGAATCAGAAATCTGAAACCGATGCGTATTGAGGTTGGCAACCGGCCAATAGGATGCTTCGAGTTTTCGTTTGATGTTTCGGATGAGTTTCATTCCCCAAACCGTTTTTGCAGGGTCGAAACCGATGGTTTTAAACGGAATGGCCAGTTCAGCTTCCCATCCTTCGCTGTTGATGCTCGATTTTCCGGTCCAAAGGGCGTCCCATTCCTTATTCATCGAAGCCCCATTTTCGCTGATCAATGCATCACCAATCGAACCTCTGGGCCCGATCTGAAACCAGTAGCCGTTGCGGTGATCGAGATAGGTATCCAGGATAATTTGTACGCGGTCGTCGTTGCCCAAACTTACATCACGCGCCATTTCCTTGGCGGTAATTTTATTCGGATCGTCATAACATTTCACCGCAAAGTAAAGGTAATTCGTATCGTAGCAAATGTAAACAATCGTCTTTTCCGAAACAGCTTCACCCGGGTTGGGTTCGCGCTGATAAAACTGATCGATTTTGAAAGCCTGGTCCCAGGCTGCATCGTTGATATGTCCGTCGATAGAAGGAGGGGTGGTCACTCTGACTGCTCTTGCAGAAAGTTGGGAATAGGATAATTTTCCTGATAAAAGCAAAATAATTATCGCTGATAAAAGCTTTAATTTATTCAAAGTAGTTGGTTTACAGTAGGTTTATGTTTCAATGTATCTAATTCGTTCGAGGTTTCGAAAATAGTAAATAAAAGCTTTAAATCAATTTAGTGTTGTTAAACGATATTTCAATTCGTTTTTTTATACCTTCGTTTTATTCAAATCCTTAACCTATGAAAAAATATTACCTATCCGTTGTGTTATTTTGCCTTTCGTTGGCGCTTTTTGCACAAACAGAAAAGAAGGAAGAACTGGTCAAGAAAAATTGGAATTTTGGCGCCTTGCCAACTATCACTTTTGATACTGACCTCGGTTTTCAGTATGGCACACTGGTGAATTTATATGATTATGGCGATGGTGTCCGCTTCCCCAAATACAACCATTCGCTTTATTTTGAAGTTTCACGCTTTACAAAAGGAAGCGGAATAAACCGGTTTTATTACGATTCAGATCAGTTGATTAAAGGACTACAAACTTCGGTTGACCTGAGTTATCTATCTGATCAGGGATACGATTTTTATGGATTTAACGGATATGATGCGGTATATCAGCCAAAATGGATAGATGATGCTCAACCTGCAGATATATACAAAACACGAATGTTCTACAAATATGACCGGAAATTATTCCGTTTTAAGGTCGATCTTCAGGGACACCTTTCCGGCGAACATATCCGGTGGATTGGCGGATTTAACCTTCAGAATTTTGCTATCAAGAGCGTAAACCTTGAAAAGCTCAATAAAGGTAAAAAGGGAAGTGATGTTTTGCCGGATGTTCCCGGCTTGTTCGAACGTTACCAGCAGTGGGGTATTATTAGTGCAAAAGAGGCTGATGGTGGTTTTGTACCAACTTTAAAAGGAGGAATCGTATTCGATAGCCGTGATAACCGCCCAAACCCAATGAAGGGAATCTGGACTGAAGCCGTAATTGAAGGCGCCCCGGAATTTTTAGGTTCCGAAAGCTCGTTTGCGAAACTCAGCTTGATACATCGCCAGTATTTCACGCTGATTCCTAAAAATCTTTCGTTTGTTTACCGCCTGGCATATCAGACTACAATTGCAGGACATACACCATTTTATTATCAGTCACAAGTCATAACATCAGTTTTAACCGGCGCTCTATCTGAAGGGTTAGGCGGAGCAAAAACTATGCGCGGAATTTTACGGAACAGGGTTGTTGGTGATGGTTTTGTATATGGAAATGCCGAAATGCGCTGGAAATTTGTTCGTTTTCGTTGGATCAACAATAACTTCTACCTCGGACTAAATGCGTTCACCGATTTTGGTAAAGTGACCAAAAAGATAGATGTTAAAAGCATAATAGCTCCCAGTCCTGTACCACAAACGGAATATTTCAATTGGAACGCTGAAAAATTCCATTATTCTTATGGCGCAGGACTTCGGATTGTCATGAATGAGAACTTTGTCATTGCTGCTGATTATGGTATGACTCCAAATGTGCAGGATGGCAAATCAGGAATGTATATTGGCTTAAATTACCTGTTTTAATCGTTAAATTGATAGACCGAAAAGATCAGGATTGAGCAAGTGATTGTCATGATTTGTTTGTTCTATCCAAAATCCATTTTTATCAGTTAATTCATCAGTAAATAGTCAGAAATAGCAATATACAACAGGTTTTTATGGAACCATTTCTGGCAAATAATTGTTATATTGCATAGGTGCAATAATTGTTTGTCAACATCAGGCAAAGTATTGCAGTATCAGTCATAAACAATTAAAAATTATTATCATGAATTCAGGAAAATTAGTATTGGGACTACTGGCAGGCCTAGCCGCCGGTGCCGCATTGGGAATCTTGTTTGCTCCTGACAAAGGGACAGTAACTCGCCGGAAAATTTCTAAGAAGGGTGAAGACTATGTTGATGAAATGAAAGTGAAATTTGATCATCTGATCGACGATGTTTCTAAGAAAATGGATGGTGTCAAAAACAAGGCAAAGGAAATGGCCGGTGAAGCCAAAGCGAAAAAAGAAGAGACACAAGCATCGACCAATTAAACGGATTTATTCCTTTCATTTACCAAAAACTTCAACATGGATGGACAATCAAGTTTAATTGAGTCCCTTATCGAAAAAGGTGAACAATACGGCAAAACAACGCTCGAACTTCTGAAACTGAAAACGCTCGACAAATCAGCCGATGTGGTTTCCAATTTGGTTTCATGGCTGATTGTCGTGATTTTTGCCGTATTGTTTTTCCTGATTTTGAACATCGGTGTGGCCTTGTGGATAGGCGAACTGTTAGGCAAGTCGTATGATGGGTTTTTTGTCGTTTCCGGATTTTATGCACTTCTGGCTATTATATTCGCTATTTTCAGGAAACAATTGATTAAGAGGCCTGTCAATAATTCAATTGTCACACAAGTACTTGAAGAAGCATCATGACAAAACAAAATGCAGTCGATTCGCTCAAAGTATCCATCCGTTTACTTGAAATCAGGCAGGCCGAAGAAGGTCAAATTCTGAAAGAGCAGTTTAAAATCACCTACGAAAGTTTAAAGCCGGTCAACCTGATTAAAAATTCTATAAAAGAATTGACAAGTTCTGTCGAAATACAAAACAGCCTTTTCGAAACCATTATTTCCATCATTACCGGCTATCTGACCAAAAAGATCATGGTCAGCTCAAAGAGCAATCCTTTTATGAAAATCCTTGGCGCGATACTTCAATTTGGCGTAACCAGCCTGGTAGCCAAAAATGCTGAGAATATCCGTGATTTTATCTCCGATCTGATTGATAAATTTCTCCATCCAGATGAAGAAGTCCCCGAATCCGAGTCATAAACCGAGAACAGCTTCACCACATCACGCCGGACAACCCGATAACCCGATAACCTGTACCCTTCATCCCCCTATTTTACTCTTCATCCACCTCAAACTACGATCCGGTAATTTTTAATTTTTCTCCATCGATTTCCGCTGTTACTTTGGATAAAAAATAAAAATTGCCATGAAAACATTTTTCATTTTACTCAGTTTACAGTTGATGCTTTCCGGTGCTTTTGCGCAGGTTAAGTTCTCCGGAAAAGTAACTGATCAAAAGAAAATGCCACTTAGCGGAGCCAATGTTTTTTTTCAGAATAGCTATGACGGCGCCACAGCCGACAGTCTGGGAAATTTCAGGTTTAAAACCAGTCTGAAAGGAGTTCAATACCTGGCTGCCACTTTTATTGGCTACAAACCTTGTCTCCTGAAACTGGATTTGGACAGCTCGCAAACTTTTGTATTGAATATTGTATTGCACGAATCGGATGACCAGATTGATGAAGTGGTCATCAACGCCGGAGCATTTGAAGCCAGTGATGAAAAAAAAGCGGTCATTCTCCGGGTGTTCGATATTGCCACTACTCCCAGCGCTCAGGGCGATATTTTTGGCGCACTCGGTACTTTGCCAGGTACTCAGAAAGTTGGCGAAGATGGCCGTGTATTTGTTCGTGGTGGTGAAAGTTATGAGACTAAAGCCTTTTTGGACGGCATGGTTGTTTCTACCCCGTATTTATCCAAAATGCCCGACATGCCTACCCGCGGACGTTTTTCTCCTCTTCTTTTCAGCGGAACACTGTTCAGTACAGGCGCTTATTCAGCCGAATATGGACAGGCATTGTCATCGATTGTGGACATGAAAACCAATTCGATTGAAACCGAAGATAAATCAAGTGTTTCGGTTATGACTGTCGGTGTGATGGCTTCCACAACCAAATGCTGGAAAAAGGCTTCTTTGTCGCTAAGTGGCGATTATATAACTTCCGGATTGTCGAATGTGATCAACAAACAACAGGTCGATTGGATTAAAAGTCCGGCCGGGATTGACGGAACCGTGATGTACAGGCAGAAAACAGGAAAAACCGGCATGTTTAAAGTCTTCGGAACTTTTAACAACAGCACCAGCGGGATGATCTATCCGAATACACAGTCGGGTGTAAAACAGGATATTTTACTGAACAGCAGCAATGTTTACCTGAACAATACTTACAACAGCATGCTGGGCGAAAAATGGATGATTAAATCCGGTCTCGCCTGGAATTACGACATGCAAAAGTTTGACCTGGATCAGGATCAGATTGCGACAACCCAAAGAATGACGCAGGCGAAACTGGGTTTCAGCCATTTTTTGAATGAGCAAACAGAATTGAAATTTGGCGCCGATTGGGTGAACTTTTCATACAATCAAAAAATCAGGATGAACGGTGATTTCCGGTTGCCATTCATCAATAATCAGCTTTCGGGTTTTGCTGAATTGGAATACAAACTCACTAAAAAATTCGCAACCCGGCTGGGTGCAAGGCTCGAAAACAGTTCACTCCTGAACGGAACAACACTTGTTCCGAGGTTTTCCGGAGCATATAAAACCGGTGATCACAGCCAGGTTTCACTGGCATTTGGCCAGTTTTACCAGAATCCTGAAGATGACTACCTGAAATTTGCTCCTCAGTTAAAACCTGAAAAGGCAAACCATGCAGTGATGACCTGGCAGTATTTGACTGATTTGAAAACTTTCAGGGTGGAAGGTTACCTGAAAAAGTATTCCGATCTGGTTAAGTACACCAACCCGTTGGCAACCAATCCGCTCGATTATTCGAATTCAGGAAATGGAAGTGCAGAAGGAATCGATATTTTCTGGCGCGACAAGGAAACCTTTAAGTTTACCGATTACTGGATTTCCTATTCATGGATCAATGCCCGGCGCAATTATAAAGATTACCAGATGGCAGCCATTCCAACTTATGTGTCAGAACATAATTTGTCGGTGGTGTATAAACGGTTTCTCGAAAAGTTGCGGACGTATGCCTCTGTGACCTATTCGTTTGCCAGCAGCCGTCCGTATCATGATCCAAATCTTTCGGGTTTTATGAATGCTAAAACCCAACCTTACAACGATGTCAGTTTAAGCCTGACTTACCTAATGGAAATCTTCGGGAAACCGGCAGTTTTACACCTGATGGTCAACAATCTGCCTGGATTCGACAATGTATTCGGATATAATTTCTCGAATACACCCAATGCTTCAGGATATTACGAATCGACCCCCATCAAATCGCCTTTTGTGCGGCAGACTATTTTGCTAGTATTAATTATGTTCTAACCTTAATCTTTTATCAAAATGAAAACACTTTTTGTCATCCTTGTTTTGAGTGTATCGTTTTTCACCGGATATGCAAACGAAGCCTATCAGAAAGCTATGAGCCAGTCGATAGAAAAATTATTTCAGGCTAAAACTATTCCTGAATACGTTGACGTTGCCAATCAATTTGAGCGAATTTCGAACATCGAAAAGGCCGAATGGCTTCCTTTGTATTATACTTCGTTCGCCTATATCATGATCAGTTTTCAGGAGCCTGAAAATGCGAAGAAAGATACTTACCTCGATCAGGCACAGAAATATCTGGATCAGGCGTTGGCAATTGATCCCAACGAGTCGGAATTGCATTTGTTGCAGTGTTTTTTATATCCTTCGCGCATCAATATCGATCCGATGAACCGTGGTATGATTTATATTGGTGAAATGAACAAATCGCTCGACAAAGCACTGGAGTTGAATCCCGATAATCCGCGCGTTTATTACCTTCGGGCAACGATGACTTTCCACACTCCTGAAGCTTATGGTGGCGGGGCCGCCAAAGCACTGCCATTGTTTCTGATGGCCAATGAGAAATTCAAAATTTTCAAACCAAAAACAGCGATTTCGCCAAACTGGGGCAATGAAATGAATGAAGCCGAACTGAAAAAAGTTCATGAAGCACCAAAAGAGTAGTTTTATTCTGTAAATTCGAATCAAACAAATCCTATCTGCAGACCGATGACTGAAACAAATTTCCAACTTAAAAAACTGATCTGGAAGGTT
>JAUXUF010000371.1 GCA_030684645.1 Bacteroidota bacterium
TCTGCCTTAGCAGCGATATTGATCAGCTCTGTGGAAGGTGTATTCAGATCAGCGATAACGTCTGTTTCCTCAGTAACATTTTTCAGCTTCTCCTGGTCTATAGTACGCACTGTTCTCAATATCTCCACAAGACCATCGATAATTTCCTTTCTTTCCATTATTTATTTGTTGTAAAAGTTTCTTTTTTTAATGCTCTGCCGGTAATGTCAAATAGCTCGGCAATGAGACTGAAGTCTTCACCGAGGTCATAATTATCGAGCCGCGATTCGTTAAAATCGCTAAAATATTTGGTCAAATCCAAACCTGCTGGTACTTTGTAAATCCTGCCATCACTTACCATCTGCCTGAATTTGTAGAACCTGATCTTTCCGATGCTGATAAATGTCTCTCCTTCTGCCAAATAATTATGGAAAGTAACCATTCCAACACTAATAAACGCAGGGACAAATCTCTCCTTTAGTTGCAATGGTGTACAATTCAGTTTTTTACATTCCAGAAAAGTACCGCATGAAACAATGCTTGCCTGCGCAAATGCTTCGATCTGATCTACTCCCCGAAATACCCCGAAATGGTCGTGTACGTCTCTTGCTTTTGGGGTATAGCTCGCAACAATTCCTATCTTAGGATCATGCCAGTGAAAATTGTCCAGAAGTAATTTGGTAGGCCCATGCAGCAGCATGTGTTCGGGTTTATATCCTATTAAATTGTCGATATTAAAAAAGTCCGCCATTTACCTCGATATTACTTCCATTAATATACGATGCTTTGTCAGAAAGTAAAAAAGCAACTGTTTCGGCGATCTCTTCCGCTTTGCCGAAGCGCTGGGCCGGAATCATTTTTAAATATTTTTCCTTTTCGGAGTCGGGAACTGCGTCTGTCATGGGTGTTTCTATGAATCCCGGCGAAATGCTAAGGATCCTGATCTGATGATCCTGATATAATGCACCAGCTTCTTTCGCCATGGATTTAGAGAAGGCTATTAATCCTGCCTTAGTCGCAGCATAAATTGATTGAAAAGCGTTTCCTGTTTCAGCCACGCAGGAGCTCACATTGATAATAACTCCCTTATTTTTTAATCCAAAGATCTTA
>JAUXUF010000381.1 GCA_030684645.1 Bacteroidota bacterium
TTTGTGGTAGGTGTATTTATTCAGGTAAATCTCTGTTGCATCAGCCTTGATTTTTGCCTGCATTGTTTTCATATCCAGTCCCTTTCCGTTTGCCTCGGCGGTTAAGGTTACCGGCCCATACAGGACCGTATCTTTGAGCAATCTGCCCAAATTTAAATTGCTCATGCTCACTTTGCTGCTGAAATTTTCAGCCGGATCAATCGATGCAATCAGATTGGCGGCTCCAAAACTGCTGCTCACATTCATAGTCGATTCAAAAGACTTCATCTTGCCTTTAAAAACAACCCGGAGACTTATATTTTCAGGAATTTCGATGCTTTCAGGAATTAATGTGTCCGCCATCATTTTAATATCTTTCCGGCCTGAAACAATGCTCAGATTGGGAAAATCGTACAATGCTGTTTTATATTCTGGCAAACCTTTGATACTGAAATCGGTTTTTAAGATCGTACGGTCTCCGGCATGAATAACCAGATTTTTCCCGTTCAGATTATTGATCGTCCCGCTAATTATTCCTGATGCGGTTGTAACGTTCGCACTGTTTATAAAGAAGGACTGTTCAATCAGATCAGGATTAAAATACAGCAGATCTGAGTTTTTGAAACGGACATTTCTCAGGTCCAATTTCAGGTTGCTGAATTCCATCGAATCCATGAATGCCGCTAAAGAAGAGTATTGGATATTGAAATCTGCATCGATGCTGGAGTTGGCGGCGGTTGCTTTCAGCTTGTTTGCGGTAATGGAATGTTCGTCCATGCTGAAATCGGTTTCAAAACTGTTGATTGCAAAGTTGTTCTGATCGGTTGCACTGAATTTCGTGATCGAAGCCTTCGACAGGTCTGATGAATAGTAAAAATCAGTTGCATCAAGCGATAAGTGACTGTATGTCAGATTATCCGTATCAAATACGCCTTGTACTTCAGGTTTATTCCCTGATTTATAAATCATTGTATTGTCCACCAATTCAATACGATTCATTGACACTTTCCAATTGCTTCCTGAAGTTGTAACTATTACTTTTGAAGATAATTCCGGAGAAAAAGTATGATAGTAAATTTCGCTTTCTGATAAATATACAGATTCGGATGCCAGCAACTGTGTTTGCAAATCAATTGAAGCATCTTCGAGTTTACACTCATTGATAACCGAAATAACTGACTGACAGCCAACAGAGTCTGCAAAACTGATCCTCGAATTGTTGAGCTGAATTTTTTTGGCGCCTATTCTTGGTAAAACGCTTTTTGAATGATTATCCGGCGTATTACCCGATTCTATCATCCGGACATTTGCCGATAAGCCATCCACCAGCAATTCATCGAATTGGTAACCCGATTTTCCCGGATCGATCTCATCCACGCTAAATTCGGACTTTTTCACAACCGCGAATACGTTCATCCCTGCATATTCATCATGGTAAGTAAACCTGACGTTTTTTAAGCTTACCTGATCTAAACTGAATGACCATTTCGATACAGATAACGTACCGGATTTTACCTGGATAGTCGTATCGGCAAAAGCAGTAAGCAGAAAATTGTAGTTGAACAGCGGATCTGTCAGGGCACTGTGTAGTTTAACGGTTGCATCTTCCAGATCGAACGAACTGATGGCGATCTTGCTTTTTAATAAGTCGTAAAGTGCCATATTTACTTTCGCACTTCCGGCGTAAATCAAGGTATCCTTGTTGAGGTCTTCCAAATACAGTCCTTCAACAACTACGGTTTTGGGGAATGAGATGCTGACACGATTTATTTCAACCCTGGTATGGGTTTTATTGCTGATAAAAGAAGTGGCGTAATGAACGACTTTGGTTTGAATGGAAGGAATTTGGATCAGTACAGCAATGAGAATGAACAGAAGTACAAAACTTAGGATCACCCATAAAATTACTTTGATGGTTTTCTTAAAATATGGATGTACTTTACTCATTTTAAAGTTTATTCATAAAGACGAAGTTTGTTACGGAGCACTGTAATTTCATCGCGCATGGCATTTAAGCGCTGTAACAAATGCGTAATGGTTTCAATTCCTTCGAGGTTGATATCCAACTCGTAATAGAATCGAATAAATTTCTCCAGTTGCTGAAGTTGTTCGGCATCAATGACTGTTGCTTCCTCAACCGATCTAATTTCTATCAATCCGTATTGCTACCCAGTCGCTTAAACAGGGAATGATTGGCAATCGAAAATGCAATGTATAAATCACCATTTGGTCCTCCATTTATTCCAGGTCCGCCATGCCCCGGAATTTTATAATAGACTACGAATGTCATGTATATTTCTTTGAAATTATTTATTGAGACAGCAAAAAGATAAAATAAGGACTATTCGCCCTGATTTTCTTCCAGATCTTCATGGTCATCGCCGCCTAAACTGTAATAGTTGTTCTCTTCGTCTTCACTTCCAATATTTTCCATGTCATCGTCCAACTCCGAACCGGGAATATCTAAATCATGATCCGGATATTCATCTTCCAATTTTTTTTCGTTTAACTCTTTGGTTTTGTGAATGTCTTCCGGGTTTATGTCTCTCTCTTCCAGATAGTTATTGTATATATCTTCACTGTCAGGGTAAATCGGGTATCCCGGCAGATTATTTCCATCGTTGTTTGATTTCTGAACCTTCAGGTTCCGAGAATCAGTTTTTCCTGTTTTCATGTTCATTAAGTTTAAAGTCCTCTAATTTAAACACCTCCAAGGCGATAAGAGTTACACAAATTTTGAAAAGAATTACATCATTCACACATTTACCGAATTTCAATACCTATTCCTGAATTCAACTTGGTCTGATTAAATGTGTTGAGGTTAAAAACAAGACGTATCCGGTCTTTGAATGAACCGGTAATGGATTCTATGTTTCCGGAAACAACCAAAGGGATGTAAATTTCAAAAAAGTTCCACAATCCCGCTTTCAGGCCTGCTTCATAGAAAAATGGTGAATTGTGACCTGTTCCGGTACCGTGATCGTTCAACAGAAAGTTAACAAAAGGTTTTATCGGTATCCGATTGGTGTTTCCCGGCAAATTACTTGTGAATAAGATTGAAATGAGCCATCGGCTGTAGCCAAGTTTGGTGTTAACAGGTGATACCAGACCTCCTTCTGAAAAGGTAACCTGCCTTGACCAGAAACTCGTTGGAAAAACACTGAAACGATCGGGATACGTGCCCTGGAAAAGATATTGTTCTGATCCGCTTCTACCGCCCGGAGAAAGCGCATAAAAAGGAACATCCGGATTGTTTTTCAGCATGGTTCCGGCAAACAACCGGATATCCAGCCCCTTTTTCTTACCGTAATAGCTTAATTTATAATTGAGTTCTACCGATGTTTTCAGAAATGACTGACCGGATTCGGAAGAAACCAACAGTTTGAAAGGATTAATTACGCCGGTCTTTTCCAACTGATACCCAAACTGCAGAAAAGAATTCATCGTTGCCTTTTCCTGATGTTCAATCTGAAAAAGGTTTGACGCTGCAATATAGTTTCCAAATGCCTTTTGTGTCAGTGGATCATTCAATTTGTTGGCCCTGAAATAAAGGTCCAATCCAGCTTTTATTTTGTGATAGTTTTGATTGCCGGGAGCGCCAAATTGTGTTCCTTCCAAAGAAATTGTTGACTTCCTGATGAGTTTCTCATAAGGAGTAATGTTGTATGAAACTTTCCCATATCCGGCCAGATCAGAATTACGGAATGCATAGAAAGGCATAACAAAATATTCTAAAGGTTTGGGTGTAAGAAATCCGTTATGCAGGGCCATCCCAACCATAAAACCATTTTCGCGGGTCCAGTTAATGCCGGGAATATACATGATGTGTCGTTTCTCCGGATCTTCCAATGAAAAATAAAGTTGTTTGCGGATGGGGTCCGATTTTGGGAAGATTCCTGCTGTCCGGATGTTATTATTGAGCCTGAAGATTTCCGGAGTGACATGTCGGGGATCGATTTTCAGTTCAGAATAATTTCCTGAAGGAATGTCGATCCATCTTTGCCCATTGAAACCATCGACCCATTTCTCAAAACAGATTGAATCTCCAATCATTCCGGAGATAACCAATGGTGATACCAGTTCTCCATTGTTTTTTACGAGCAACTTTTGATTCGCGAAGCGCACCACTTCGTAATCCATTCGTTTGGTTGTCCCAATGAAATCAGAGAAAAACCAGCTTAAATCTTTGCCTGTTCCGGATTCAAAAATTTTACGCAGATCATCGGGTTGAGGATGCCTGAATTTCCATTGGTAATAATCATGCATGGCCGAATCATAAAGCGAATCTCCAAGGTACGCCCGCAAATAGTTAAAGCCCATCGCTGCTTTGTTGTAAATCATCAGGCTGTAATTCAACGTGGTATAGTCATCAGCCGGCAAATTTATGGGTTGTTCGAGGTTATCGCGAGCCTGTGAAAGCCATTCGAGTTCACGCATTTGTTTAACCGGCATTTGGTCAATATGAAAGAATTTGGCCAGTTTCAGCTTTCTGACATTGGTTTCCCAAAGCTTTTTATGTGGATACCTTTCGTTCATATACCGCACTTCGTTCGTGCTGGTAATGCCTTCATCCATAAACGGATATCCCCGCTCATCCGATCCAAGTGCGCTGTAAAACCAAGAGTGACCGATTTCATGTGCAATAACCTCATCCAATGCGTAGGCATCTTTTGCAAGTCCAATCACCGTTATACCGGGATATTCCATTCCATCGCCGGCACTCAGGGCGCTTTGAACAGCAGTAAAACTTTGATACGGATAATCTCCGTTCCATTTCGAAAAATGTTGGATCGCACTATTCAAGTATGGTATGGCATCTTTCCAGAGTTTCGCCTGCTGATTGGTAAACATCGCCCAGGTGGTTACCTCCCTGCCAGATTCCGGAAGCTTCACCTTTCCTTTCAAAACGTGGAACCGTTTATCGGCAAACCAGGCAAAATCGTGGATCTGATTTTCAGTATAACGGAGCGTTTTCATTTGTTTGGATGAAGGAGGAAAGGCTGATTCTTCTGACCCTAAGTTTTTTATCCAGGTGGTGTCGGCTGCAAGCTGATCGAGCATTTCGGCTTCTTTGGCAATTTGCAGGTTTCCGGTTGCACCAACGATGTAATTGGCCGGAAGGGTAATGCTGACATCAAAACTTCCGAATTCTGAATAGAATTCTCCCTGATCCTGATTCGACATTTGATGCCAGCCCGTTCTGTCGTAAACAGCCGGTTTGGGATACCATTGCGAAATTTGATAGGATTCACCGATGTGACCTAACCTGGAAGATACTCCTTTTGGGATTTTAACATGGAAAGGTGTCGTAATCCTGATGGTGTCGCCAAACTTCAAACCTTTATTCAGCATTATCTGGCAAATATCGGGTTGCCCTGGTAATAAATTCCATTGAACCTGTTGCCCGTCAACCTTAAAGTCCAGCGAATCTATATATCCCATCAATTCCGGATCGTTATACAACCTGGCCTTTCCTTTTAAACTGATTAACTGTTGGGCTAATTCGGTTTTATTATTGGCATAGCCATTTGGCCAAAGATGGAAATAGAGAAATTGAAGGGTATCCGGAGAGTTGTTTATGTATTCAATCGTTTCGGATGCATTTAATTCATGAAGCTTATCATTAAGCGTAACATTTATCCTGTAATTGACTTCCTGCTGAAAATATTCCTGAGATGAAGCCTCAGATAAAGATCCGATCATGATCATACAGATGAAAAACAGCTGCCTGATCATACGAGTGCGGAAAAGTTTCCTCAAATTATATACGGATACTCGCTTTTTTTGCATTTCCAGTCATTGAGATTGAGAAAGTGTTTCAAAATTTGGCTCTTTATCGAATAGTGTGAGTAATTAAAATTTATCTGTTCTAACTACCTGCAATTTGGGTTTCAAAAAATGAATTGTTTCAAAAAATGAATTGTTTCAAAACCTTATTTGCCAGGGAAACCTTAGTAGAACTATGACATATCTTTAGGACTAACCTTATTCCCTTATTGATTTACAGATGAATTAATAAGGTCAAAACAAGGGTGGTTATGCTTTCTACTAAGGTTATCAAAGTAAAAATAAGGTTTTTATAGCTTCGGCAGACGTTCGACAGAGCATTCGACTGAGCTTACGCCGAAGTCTTATTCCGAAGGAAGCCTCCGGATTATTCAGAAAAAAAATATGTGCAACACGATTTGTATTGCACATATTTATAACAGCGTATTCAGGAAGAATTGTTATCCAGAACTCTGATTTTTTCTTGTAAATTACAATAACCTGATTGCTGGTTAATAATGAATTATCATTGATTAGATCAAAATGATGATCAGAATAATCAGTAAAAGGGTACCACCACTGATATAAATGACTTCGCCGCTTTTGCGTACATTTTCTTTAATTCCCTTGCTTTCTTTTCTTAGCTCACGCTTTTCAGAAACGGTCATCTCCGATTTATCCATGTTACGGATTTCTTCAACACGCGATGTTAGGCGGCTCACCTCTTCTGAAGATAATTTATTCTCAGTTGCGACAGGAGCATTAGATTTCAGGTCAGTTTTGTTTGCAAATGTTGTAGTTGCACCCAATGTAAAAATCATTACGATTGCGAAAAAAATAGTCTTTTTCATTTTGTTGTTTTTTAATTTAATTATTTAGCTAAAGGTAATGGGTGATGCCTTTTGACTTGTTACACAATTCTGTAAAAAAGTTACATCATTCACAGACTTTCTAATGGGTTGCGCTTTTTAATCTTGAGATGCTTGTATTGAGAAGGAGCTAAACCGGTAATTTTTCTGAATTGGTTTGACAGGTGGCCCACACTGCTGTAATGTAATCTTTCAGCTATTTCGGTAATATTAAGTTCATCGTAAACCAGTAATTCTTTTGCCTTTTCAATTCGGTGGGTGAGTAAGAAATGCTCAATGGAAATACCTTGGCTTTCTGAAAAAAGGTTTGCTAAATAGGTGTAGTCGTAATGAAGTTTTTCGCTTAAGTAGATGGAGAAGTTTGTCTTAATCTGTTTTTCTGAATAATGGATCAGT
>JAUXUF010000383.1 GCA_030684645.1 Bacteroidota bacterium
CTTGTGGATATAGAAACAATTGTTCAATTAATAGGTGCAACTTCAACAAAGCAAGGATTGAAGGTAACGGCCAAAAGAGAAGATAAAGTATATGAGAAAGGCATTAAGATAAGTGATGAAGAAATGAACATGTTGAAAATAGCAAGGCATGAATTTCATGGCGAATGGAATTACACTATAAAACCAGAAACGTAAAGTTTAATATGTCCCATTTCCTTAGGAAAGAGTTTGAGATTTAAATATCAAATTAATAAACATGTTTAATATATCGCAAAACACCGCAGATTCCATTTACACTTACTCCAATTTCGCTCTAGTTTTGGGAACGACTATAGCTCTAATCGCAACTATTTTAGTAATTTTTAGCGGCTCCATCCGAGATAAATACAGCAATGAGCGGATAGCGGTGAATGAAAGGTTAACCTATATGGCAAAAGCAGACGCTGCAAAAGCAATTGAAAATGCTGCACTAGCAAATGAAAGTGCTGCCAAGTCAAATTTAAGGGCAGCAGAAGTTGAAAAGCAAAACGCTGAATTAAGAGTAAAATTCGCTAGTAGACGCATAAATGAAAACCAATATAAAGTATTAATTCAAGAATTATCCAAGTCGCCTTCATCATTCAATATGGAGACAATGGGTGATCCTGAATCAGGACTTTTTGCAGCAGATATTTTGAAAACTTTTTTAGATTCAGGTTGGGCAATAGACAAAAAAGAATTTCCATTAGGTGTAATTTGGACTGGGATTATTTTATTTCAAACAAATGATCCAGCAGTTTTGCATGTGGCCGATGCACTTAAAAAAGCTGGTATTGATTTTAAAATTGGAAATGAATTTCGTGAAAAAGTAACAATAATGATTGGAGGCAAACCTCCAGTTTTTTAAGAGACCAGAATGAAACACTGCCTACAACATTTAGCTGAATAGCCGAAATCTCAGGCATAAAAAATCCCATTACCGGAAAAGGATAATGGGATTTTGGTCTATTCTCTGTTGAACTGCACGCTACCCGGCAAGTCGGGTTTCGGTGCTGGATGACAGGAAATTAGTAAAATGAAAAGCAACTCTTCGCAGGAAGTTCATCGGTAAAATCCTGCCTTCCGATTAGTTCCACGGAAAGCATCTCAAGACAAAAATCCCAAATTTCAAGTCAATAAACCTGAAATTTGGGATAAAATATTTGTTGTCCGCCTTTAGGCAGATTAGTTCCTTCTGCGTCTCGGACGATCGCCGCGGTCGCTAAACCCGCCATCCCGTTGACCATCTCTGCCGCGTCCGCCGCCATATCCGCCGCCGCCATTATATCCGCCGCCACTTCTTCGTTCCCGGCTGTATGATCCACTTTCACTGGATGCCTGCTGCCCAACGGTTGATTCTACTTTACCGATGCTGATAACATGACCTTCAATCACCACATTGTTCAATGCTTTGATAAGGTCTCTTTCGAAGTTGCTGTCAATTTCGAAAAACGAGAATTTACGCTGTATGTCAATTTTGCCGATTTCGATGTTGTTCCGGTTCGTATATTCATTGATCAGACCAATCAGGCCCGATGCATTCAGGTTTTGTTTCTTTCCGGCGTTGATAAACAGTTTGGTAAACTGCAGACGGTCGCCTCCACGTTCAGCACCCCGGTCGTTACGTGAAAACGAATCGCGTGGGCCATCGACTTTTACGTTCAGGTCGCGTGCATTTTTATAGTAATCGAGCAATTGGTTGAATTCGAGCGATACAAAGTGTTTTACGATGTCACCTTTCGACATATCTTCGAATTTTTCGAGAATTTGTGGAACATATTTATCGATGTGGCCGTCGTTGATTTCAACATTTAATACGCGGTCAACCAGGTGGAACAATTGTTTTTCACAGATTTCGTCGCCGCCCGGAACCATTTTGCGTTCAAATTTCTTACGGGCCAGTTTTTCAATCTGTTTTAAACGTCCGGTTTCTTTCAGGTGGACAATCGAAACCGAAATTCCGCTTTTGCCAGCCCTTCCGGTACGTCCGCTCCGGTGAATATAGATTTCCGGATCATCGGGCATCGAATAATTGATTACGTGACTAAGTTCAGTTACATCGAGTCCACGTGCTGCCACGTCGGTTGCAATCAGCATCTGCAGCTGTTTGCCACGGAAACGGGCCATTACCTGGTCGCGCTGAGGTTGCGAAAGATCGCCATGCAAAGCATCGGCATTGTACCCGTCGGCCATAAACTGTTCGGCTACCTCACGGGTTTCCATGCGGGTGCGGCAGAATACAATGGCATAACAATCGGGGTAATTATCAGCAATACGTTTTAGAGTGGCATACTTGTCCCTGGCCTGAACCACATAATAGTGGTGTTCCACGTTTTCAGCTCCCGCATTTCGTTTTCCGACAGAAAGTTCCAACGCATCATTGAGATATTTGGATTTTATTTCTGCAATTCCAAGCGGCATGGTAGCCGAAAATAATAAGGTTTGTTTTTCTTTGGGAGTTGTGGAAAGAATGGCATCCAGTTCTTCCTTGAATCCCATGGTCAGCATTTCATCAGCTTCATCCAGAATCAGCCAGCGAATGGCCGAAATGTTGAGCAGTTTCCGGCGGATCAGGTCATGAACACGTCCGGGAGTACCAACAACTACTTGTCCGCCGGCCCTTAGCTCCCTGATTTGTTTGGTAATGTCGGCGCCACCGTAAACCGGAATCGTTTTGAAGCCTGGAATGTACTTCGAGTACTTATCCATGTCGCGGGTAATTTGCAGACACAACTCACGTGTGGGGCAAAGAATAAGCGACTGTACCTCTTTGGTCTGCATCGAGATATTGTTCATTACTGGCAGTCCGAATGCGGCAGTTTTACCTGTTCCGGTCTGAGCTAAAGCTACTAAATCCTGGGTTGATGAGATCAGGTGCGATATAGTTACCTCCTGAATAGGCGTAGGGTTTTCAAATCCCATCTCTGCGATCGCCTTTAAAATTTCCGGTTTGAGGCCGGTTTCTTCAAATGTCATAAATGTCCTTTAAAATTGTGAATCAGTAACACACTGATCCTTGCCAATGGAAGGAGACGGGTAGATGCTCCTGTCCTGAACCAGGCAAAAGGAAATCCGACCCCTAAAATCTGGGCGCAAAGGTAATTTAATTTTCTGAACGAAAGATTTTTGATTTTTAAATTCCTGAAACAGAAGCTGTCTTAACACAAAGAAAACATTGAGTTGCCCGGAAAAGGAGTAAGGAAGTGGTCATTCACGATCATTTGTTTCACGTCATTCATAGTCAATGTACATTCATTGTCATTGAAAATCAATGACAACAAATAATCAGGAACAACTTTATTCCGTCAGGACTTAGCAGAGACCCACGGCCGTGCGTCTCTACCTCTGAACCTGCAACTTGCCTGGTTTAATTTGGAATTTGGCTACTGAAATTTGGAATCATTCAACCATTTTCCAACTTCCCTGTCCGTTAGATTCGCAGCCAGGCGAACGATTCCTTTTATCTGCGAATAAAAAAATCCGGATTTAGATAAGCAGCAAAAACGCATTTCAGACAATCTGTCGATTTGAATTTCTAATCTAGAATTCACTCTGACATGTCAATATAAAATAAAAATGCCACCAGGTCACCAGGTCACGAAGTTTCACAAAGTGCTGAAAATCTGGTTTTATTATTCGTGAAACTTTGTGGTTTTGTGTCTTCGTGGCAAAAAACAATTTTCGGCTCAATATTCGGGCAGCAATGAAATTTAAATTCAGGTATATCCGTTTTCCGTTTATCTTTGACGCCGAAATGAAAGTAAAAAATAACACATCAGGAATCAACGTTCATTTGCTGCTGAGAACGATCTTGCCCGCAGTGATTTGCCTGGGAATTTTCTCCTGTGGCGGTCATTCAGCAAAACAAAAACAGGTATCAGGCTTAGAAATTGTGGCTGCCTCACCCGAAGAACACGATAATTCAGAGGATACCCAGGTTGTTACCGCATTGTTGGTTTCACCGAAGAATCCCAGTCCCGGGCAGGTGTTCCACGTGCTGGTTACAGGAGGTAAAAGCATCCGGAAAGCAAAAATAGGGATTAGCAGCCCTTCCGGAGAAATCGTATCAGAGAAAAGCAGGAGCGGGGACGGATTGCCTTTCTGGCGAATTGATGAATTTAAAGCAGGATCGGAAGGTGAATATCATATTGAACTAAAATCGGGCAATATTACTGAACATCTGAACTTTCCGGTGACAGAGAAATCCTCTCAGTCTGCATCGCAATCGGTTTGGAAAACCGAACGTGGATGGGACAGTCAAATGGAAGCGCTTTATTCAGCCTGG
>JAUXUF010000389.1 GCA_030684645.1 Bacteroidota bacterium
CGCCTCCGCCTCCGCCTCCGGAGACACCACCAAAGGAACCTCCTCCACGGTTACTTCCCAACAAGCCCATAGCCAACCAGAAAGGCAAACTTCCACCACTGTTATAATGACCGCCACGTCCGCCTTTGAAAAGCGAAACCAGGACAATAATAATTAGGACAACGAGAATAAAGCCCCCGCCTTTTTCTGATTTTTTTCCACCCGTTTTCTTCTGATAAGCTTCGGCAGTATATTCCCGGGCTGCAAGTTCCTTAATAACTTTACTTCCGGAATATAATCCACCGTAAATATCACCTTCTTTAAAGCGAGGAATCATTTCATTATCGACAACATTACGATTGATCACTGCATCTGGCAAAATCCCTTCCAGACCATAACCAGTTACAACAAATACTCTTCCCTTTGAATTCTGAGTCTTAGGTTTGAATGCGATCAATATCCCATTATCCTTACCCTTTTGACCAATTTCCCATTTATTAAAAACTTGTGTGGCAAAATCAGCAATTTCATATCCCTGCAAATCCGGAATGGTAAGTATAGCAATTTGTGTGGAAGTCTGATCATTGAATTGAACGAGATCCGATTCCAGTTGCTGTCTTTCCTGATCGGTAAGCACATTGGCCAAATCGTTGACCAGTCGCGGTGGATTTGGACGTTCAGGAGTATCCTGAGAAAATCCTGAAAAGACAAACAGCGAAAGGAACAGAAGCAGTATGAATTGTCTCATTTTATAAATTTTTCTCGAAGGATATCTCATCCGACAATTCGTTAACATCTTCTTTCTGATAGGGGAAATTGGCTTTTAACTGTTCGCCGGCCATCAGGATTCCAGTTGACAATCCGTCGGCAAATTTCCCTTCTTTAAAATATCCAAGCATAGTCAACTTGATTTCGTCCCAGAAATTTTCCGGCACAAGCCGATTGATCCCACCGTCGCCCAAAATGGCAAATTTATGATCGTAAACCGCCAGATAAAACAAAACGCCATTTCGTTGTTCGGTTTCGTGCATTTTGAGTTTTGTAAAAACATAAGCTGCACGGTCAAGCACATCCAATTTACAGCGACCTTCAACATGCAACCTGATTTCACCTGAAGTATTCAGTTCAGCTTCAGCGATTGCATCGGTAATTTGTTTTTTTTCTTCTTTGCTGAAAAAATTTTCGACTGACATTTTATTGCAGATTAAAAGTGTATGAAAATTCAAAGGCTGCTGGCAGTTAGCAACAACAGTCAGCAGCCAGAAGCTTTTTAGAATTGAACCTGAGGCGCTTTTTCGGCTCCTTTTTCAGCTTCGAAATAGGCTTTCTTTTCAAATCCGAAAATTCCTGCATAAATATTCTTAGGGAAATTACGAATATATGAATTGTATGACTGGGCGCTTTCATTGAATTTTTTACGTTCAACGGTTATGCGATTCTCCGTTCCTTCCAACTGAGCCTGCAAATCCAGGAAGCTCTGGTTGGCTTTCAGATCAGGATATTTCTCGACCACCACCATCAACCGGCCTAAAGCTGAAGATAGGCCCGACTGTGCCTGTTGAAAATTCTGCAGAGACTGTGCATCCAACTTTTCAGGATTAATATTTACTGAAGTGGCTTTTGCACGGGCTTCAATTACCTGTGTCAAAGTTTCTTTTTCAAAATTTGCATATCCTTTTACAGTACTGACCAGGTTCGGGATCAGATCAGAACGACGCTGATAAACGTTTTCAACTTGTGACCATTGTGCTGTCACTCCTTCTTGCATATTTACCATGCTATTATATGAATTTTTGACGGATAAGAAACCCATCACCACAAAAAAGGCAATTATTGCCAGAATAATCCATGTTTTTTTCATTTTATTTTCTTTTAAAATTTAATCCTCATTAATATTAAACTGAACGATCAATGATAAATATAAGCTGGACAAATGTTGCAAAACTGCTGCAAACATACTGCAAAATATCGGGGAATGTCGCAATTTTGCCGTTATACCTTCAACTTCAAAAGGTGAACCACAAATATACAGCTATGGATAATACCGAATTTAAATCAGCCATCCGGGAAGGAATTCCAAATCAGCTTCCTGGGATAAAAACATATAATCCTGCTGTAAACCACGCCCCAAAGCGCAAAGACATACTGAGTACAGCCGAAAAAAAATTGGCTGTTAAAAATGCACTCCGGTATTTCATTCCTGAACATCATGCCAAATTGGCACCCGAATTTTTGGATGAATTGCAGCAATACGGCCGTATTTACATGTACCGGTTTCGTCCGGACTATGAAATGAAAGCCCGCCCGATAGAAGAATATCCGCACCTTTCGAAACAGGCAGCTTCTATCATGATGATGGTACAGAACAACCTGGACAGTGCCGTGGCCCAACATCCGCACGAATTAATCACCTACGGCGGAAATGGATCTGTTTTTCAGAATTGGGCACAGTACCTGCTTTGCATGAAGTATTTGTCTGAAATGACCGACGAACAAACGCTCGTGATTTACTCCGGACACCCGATGGGACTTTTCCCTTCGCACAAAGATGCTCCCCGGGTGGCGGTAACCAACGGAATGGTAATTCCGAACTACTCCGGAAAAGATGACTATGAACGCATGAATGCGCTTGGCGTTTCGCAGTACGGGCAGATGACCGCCGGTTCGTTTATGTACATCGGACCACAGGGAATTGTGCACGGCACCACCATTACCTTATTGAATGCTGCCCGGATGCGCGGCAACGGAGAAATCGCCGGAAAAATATTTGTGTCATCCGGATTGGGCGGAATGTCGGGCGCTCAGCCAAAGGCTGCCGTAATTGCAGGCATGGTAGCGGTAATTGCAGAAATAAATCCGAAAGTTGTAGCTGTCCGCCATCAGCAAGGCTGGGTGGATGAAGTTTATGAAGATCTGGATCAACTGATCGTCCGGATGCTGACAGCAAGCCGGAATAAAGAAGCTGTTTCACTGGCCTACCAGGGAAATGTAGTCGATTTATGGGAAAAACTGGCTGAGAAAAATATTGCTGTTGATTTGGGTTCTGACCAGACTTCCCTGCACAATCCGTTTGCAGGTGGATATTATCCTGTCGGATTATCCCTGGAAGAATCGAATCAGCTGATGGCCGGAAATCCGGAACTTTTTCAGGAAAAAGTACATGAAAGTTTGAGGCGACAGGTGAATGCCATCAATAAACTATCCGGAAAAGGAATGTATTTCTGGGATTACGGCAATGCCTTTCTGCTCGAAGCCAAACGTGCCCAGGCTGCTGTGACCCGTCCGGATGGAAGTTTTACTTATCCATCGTATGTTCAGGATATAATGGGACCCTTGTTTTTTGATTACGGATTTGGTCCTTTCCGTTGGGTCTGTTGTTCCTGTGATCCGGCCGACTTGCAAAAAACAGACGAAATTGCTCACCAGGTGCTGACTGAAATTGCAAAAACTGCTCCTCCTGAAATCAAAAATCAGCTGAACGACAACATCCACTGGATCAAAGAAGCCGCGAAAAACAAACTGGTTGTTGGTTCGCAAGCCCGGATCCTGTATGCCGATTGTGAAGGCCGGATGAAAATTGCAGAGGCTTTTAACAAAGCAATCCGGGATGGAATTATCAACGCTCCTATCGTTTTGGGACGCGACCACCACGATGTTTCCGGAACCGATTCGCCTTACCGGGAAACTTCCAATATTTACGACGGATCAGCATTTACGGCCGACATGGCCATTCAGAATGTCATCGGGGACTCGTTCCGTGGCGCTACCTGGGTTTCGGTTCACAATGGAGGCGGCGTTGGTTGGGGCGAAGTTATCAATGGTGGATTCGGCATGACGATCGATGGCTCGGATGATGCCGCCCGGAGACTAAAACAAATGCTTCACTGGGATGTCAACAATGGAATTGCCCGCCGCAGCTGGGCCAGAAATGAACCAGCCATGTTTGCCATCAAACGGGCGATGCAGGAAAATCCAAACCTGAAAGTTACGTTGCCAAATTTGACGGATGAAAAACTGATGGATCGTTTGTTTGAATAGCATAGCTTCATCCCCAACCCTACCTCGTCCGGCAGGCGGGCTTCACCAAAAGGGAAGGGAGTTTGGATATTGCAAATTCTGAAAATTTTCTGATTTGAGAAAATCACTTTGAACTCGAATAGCCCAAAGTCCCCTTTGGGGGGATTTAGGGGGCCTCAAACATCATGGAGTAAGGCCTCTGGATTTCTGATCTCAGTTCATCAACTCCAAACGCACGGCTTTTGCGAATGGTTTCCCGACCTGCAAAAAATACAACAACGGTTGGAGCTGCAAATACCCGGTTTTGTGCAGCCAGTTCCGGCAATTTGTCTGATTCAACAAAAATCATTTTCATCAATGGAAATGAGTTCGCAAGCATTTCTGAAACCTTGGGTTTTAGTACCTTACAAACCGAACAAATTTCAGTTGAGAAATAAGCCAAAACAGCGTCATTTTCAGCCAAAACCTTTTCAAACTCCGGAAATGAATGTATGGTTTTCATTATTCGTATTGTCCGGTTGCCAGCAAAACCAGTGTACATGCAATCTCCGGATAAATTCCGGCAGATTCGAGTTTGGAAATAAATTCAGGATTTTCGGTTCCGGGATTAAAAATGACACGGCGCGGTTTTAATCCAATAATATAGGAATAATATTCAGGCTGATTTTGCGGACCGACATACAAGGAAACGGTGTCAATATCCTGAAAAGCTTTCTTTTCTGAATCGAACGGAACTCCTGCCACCTGGCCTTTTCGTAAGCCAATGGCAACAACTTCGTGATTATGCGAAACCAATGCGTGAATGGCTTTATTTGAATAACGGTCGGAGTTTTCGCTTGCCCCGATGACCAGCGTTTTTATCATGATTTAATTGATTTTTTCAAGCAATACTACCGCATGAACCGAAATCCCTTCTTCCCTGCCCTCAAAACCCAGTTCTTCAGTGGTGGTGGCTTTAATTGATACGGCATCCACCTCTATTCCAAGTATTCGTGCGATCGTTTCTTCCATTTCAGGAATAAACGGTTTAAGTTTTGGATTTTGAGCTGCAACGGTCACATCCAGGTTTCCGATCCGGTAGTTCTTGGTAGCAATTAGCTCATTCGTCTTCAGTAACAAAATTTTACTGTCGATATTTTTATATTCCGAAGAAGTATCCGGGAAATGACGGCCAATATCGCCCAATTTGGCTGCACCGAGCATGGCATCGCACAAGGCATGAATCAGCACATCGCCGTCGGAATGGGCCACAGTTCCCTTGCGGTGAGGAATTAAAACACCGCCTAACCATAAGGTTTCACCTTCAGCTAAACGGTGCACATCGTATCCGTATCCAATCCGGAATTTCATATTATTTTCGTTGTTTGTTGAAAGCTTCGAAGTCGAACGACAAGGTAAACCTCAGCGTATTGGCCAACGGATTATTTTGTGCAATTGGTAACAAATAGGAAAAATCAAGCGCAAAAACATTCATTTTCAAACCGGCCCCTGCCGTAAAAAATTTACGGTTTCCTTTGGTTACGTCTTCGTAATAATAACCCGCCCGCAAAGCAAACTGGTTGTTATACCAGTATTCGGCGCCCAACGAGAAATTAATTTCTTTAAACTCCTCTGCCATTCCACCCGGTGCATCACTAAAAGAACTAAACATACCGGCAACTACAGACTTGTCAGAAGCATATCCTATTGGAATGATTACTCCTTCAGATAGAATACTATCCTTCCGTGGTGTGGGAATCAATAGTTTATTCGCATCAAAAGCAAAGGTGATGGTGTTGTACTTATCCATCTCCGTTTTATACGAAACTCCAAGTTTCAGATTAGTAGGGATAAAATCTTTGGTTTCGCCGTCGGTGTATGAAATTTTATTACCAATATTTGAAATATTTATACCTGCTGCAATCGTCGAATTTTTTTTGTTTAACCGAATTTGATTTTGATAATAAAAAGCCACATCTGCCGCATAGGTATTCCCGGCGTGAGTTTCAGTCCCATTAACCAGTTGTCCCCCGGTGAGGTCAGACCGTATAAAACGAATGGCAACCGCTCCGGAAAAGTTATCTGAAAGCAAACGGGTGTAGCCCAAATCAACTGCAAACTCGTTAGGACTTTGACTCCCTTGCGAATCGCCATATTGATCCATAAATTGAATATCACCCAAGGTAAAATAACGCAATGAAGCGCTCACTGTTTGCAAATCGTCCAACCGCTTATAACCAACCAGATAGGCCAGGTTGATATCTGACACCAGGCTTCTTAACCAGGGAGTATATGACAATGCAATACCCATTTCGCTTGTGGCAAATGCATATTTAGCTGGATTCCAATGTTGTGAGTTCGCATCGGGCGAGGTTGCCACCCCGGCATCACCCATCGCACCTGAACGTGAATCAGGAGCAATTGTTAAAAAGGGAACTCCTGATGTAATTGTATTTGCACCACTTGTTGTTGATCCTTTTTGTGCTTTTGCATTTGGCAAAAGAAAACCAACCCATAGAACTACGGTCAGTAATAATGTTATTTTCTTCATTTTAAAATCGTTCATTTTTTGAATGTGCAAATATAGCCGTTTGTATCAGAGTTCGATCACCAGATAAACTAAAAATCTAAACGAACATCCTTATTAAATAGTATGATAGCCCTGTAGAATAACTGATTTTTTTTACCGGTTCACAAAAACAAGCCGGCCTGAGCCGCTACTTTTTACCTTTCCATCAATAGAGGTGGCTGTGATCCTGTAAATATACACCCCGGCTCTCATTCGCACCTGCCTTTCAGCCGGAACCCATTTAACCGACTGACTATCTGTTCCGACTGATCCGACCCTGGACTGAATGAGGTCTATTCGTGAACCTGTTGTCTGGAAGATTTCCAGGTTTACATCAAATGTCTCATCAGGCAAATTGTGTGTAAAAACAAACTGGGTCTCTTCCTGCATGGGATTGGGGTAACAGGCAACCGACTCAATCCTGAAATTATCTTTTACAACAAAACGGATTTCTTTTTCCGAAGAATTATTAAGCACATCCCAAACTTTCAACTTCAGGATATGCTCGCCTTCGGAGAGTTTGGTGAGGGGAAATACAATTTTTCCGCTCGTATATTTGTCCAGATCCGCCTGGAAAAAATCATTCAACACCATAATATTAGAATAATCATCATCCAGAATGGCAGTAATGTCGTGCCCGATTCCGGTTCCGGCAGTATTTATTCCGGTATCGTCGGTTATGTTGGCCAGCAAAACCGAACTGGCGCCTACAATTCCTCCGTCATTAAACGATTCTGAGTTCATAAATAAATCAATGACAGGACCTTTGGAATCGGAAACTGTCGCACTGGATGTTCCGCCAATGTAAAATCCATCAAAAAAGCCCTGGGCATCAGCCGTTTGATTGGATGCATAATACAGGATTTTCCCTTTATCCAGTTTAAAGGAAATATCTTTGGGCACGAAAAACGAGAATTCAAACTCTCCGTTTTTTACACTGGCCAGTCCTTTGTATATAATATTGTTTTGCATAGAATAACTCATCGGCGCCTGTCCTGCGTTTCCAAGGGTTTTAACCTGCATGGCTTTATCGTAAACGGTGGGAATTAGTTCACCATCAAAGGAAGTAAGTTTGGCCCCTTTGCTGTCGGCCACAAAACCTTTCACGGTGACAACCGAAAGAGTCCGGATTGTATCGACTTTTGTCTCCACATTTACTCCGTTCATACTGGTTGTTTTCACCTGAAAACCAGGGTTGACCAACCTGATAGCCGGGTCTCCGAGTAAAGTGAAATTTAACTGGTTAGTCCCGGTATTGGCTGCGGTTTTAGCTAATTTCATCACATCGCCCAATCGAAGATTATTCCCTTGCGGATCTTTTTCAAAAATATATTTGAAAAATTTACTGTTCAAAACAAAATTAGCTCCGGAATAAACTAGCCTGGTGGTTGAAAAAAGACCAACTCCCCCACCTCTCTGGTTAAACAAGATATGCTCACCCGCTGAAGTTTCGTTCCCGTCGAACCTGCTGAATTCGCAGGTTGCTGTAACAAAGATCGGCAGTCGGTTGTAATTAGTCCACGAATCAATGATACCAATGTCCAGCACATTTTCAGATGCCAGGTTCTTTTCGTTGGCATGCCCGATATAATTCATCACCAAAGTTCCCTGTTTTACCCGATTATTAATTGCGGTAGTAACATCCGGATATCTTTCACCTCCCGGAGTGGAGATTTGCTTGAAGGCATCGAAGTATATTTTTTCAGTATAAAATGCAGGGTAGGTCTGGGTTACAAAATTAGCCAGACTTTCCGCTTGTCCCATGTGTAAATTATTATCTTCGTCATCACCGATGAAAGTCACCACATTTCGCCAGTTTCCAAAAGTTTCTTGCTGGTTGTAATTCTTGATTTTATCCACTACAGCCAGCGCTTCATCAAGTGAATAAGCAGGTATCCGGCCTATTCCCAAATCGACAGTTCCAATAGAACCGCCTTCGTTTTCATCGAGAAAAACAAAAAAATCATCGGTAACAAACGATTCGGTTGGAGACAGTGAATTATCCGATTGAAAGGTTGGGATCAAGTTGTGATTTTTACCCAGAATATTCCGGTTGTCATATGTTCCGTCACCCATCAGTAAAATATACTTTAAGGTGTTTTTTCCACTTTGTTTACCAAGGTCATAGCACATCCTGAAATAATTCCGTAAACCTGAAGGATCGGGCAATCCGCCTGAAAATTCATTGTAAATCACTTCCGGAGTTACAACCTGAACAATCATCTGATCATTAACCCGATGGAAATCAGCCAGGTCGTTCGCTGCATTCAAAAAAGCCGGATTAGCCACAATGATCATCTCCGACTGGGCAGCAGCATGCAGGTTTTGATTGGAAACATTTTTAACAAATTCAGGTATTGGAATTGTTCCTGTCGGATTAAATGCCACATATTCCCTGATTTGTGCCGAATTTGATTTGAATTTCATCTGGCCGACAGCATAGGTTGCCGGGATTTCGAACGTGTTGAAAATATCGGTTACATCCAAAATTTTAGTGGCCGATGAGGCTCCGCTCAACACAAATTCAGAAATTGGGATCTGACCATCAACACCTTTTCCCCTGAATGAATAAAAATCAGAACTCATATTCAGGAGACTTTGATAGTTGACTGAAATATAGTCGAGCCAGGCTTCCGAAGAACTGTTTGTCGTATTGTAAGTCAGTTTAACCGGAATAGTTTTCGACGGCTGTATCTCTGAAAATGAGGCAATCTGTTCATTAGCGTAATAAGAAGTAGGATCGCCCACATCAACTGGTTGGAATACCATATCTTTCACTGACTTTCCGTTCAGTAAGACATTCATTGTACCCGATGCAGCTGATTTTCCGGCAGCTGAAATTATAAACCGGGCAGACATGGTCTGATCTGGGTTATCAAGTGCCAGGTTGATCGTCTGTGAACCACCAGCATTGAACCATGCTCCAAACCACTGGCTTCCGGATGAAATTAAGTTGAAAACATCCTTTTCATAGAATGCATAGTTTGGAAATGAAAGGACCTGTTTGCCAGTGTCTGCAGTTATTGCTGAAATTTTATCAATAGTCCGGGGAGTTCCCTGATCCGACAGGAAGAAATATGTTTCTGTCGAATAGCTATTTTGCTGATGTGTAAAAATTCCGGTTTCCGGATCCTGAGTCAAACGGATATTTCCAGTCGAGTAAAAAAAGAGACAATCTTTACTGGCATTATCTTTTCCTTTCCAAACCGGCCAGGGATTCAGGTCGTCAAATTGAATGTCCTTGTTCATGCGTGGCAACATATAACCGCCGGTCCCATACATTGAAACCTGGTCCGGATTTGCGAATCCCCATTGTTTAAGCTGATCGTAGGTGATTTTATAAATGCCTTTGTTTTTTGTGCTGATTTTAATCCATTTTCCTGATCTGAGTACAGAAGTTGATTTCCATGAATAAGGTGAACCGACTGATTTTAACTGATTGTGATTTTCATTAATAGAAACATTGAACTCCACCAGCCGCTCGATCTGGTTATTCCTTCTTACGAAAGGGAAAATGGTGAGCCTAAGGATAAATTTTCCGGCTGAAGAACCGATCTCAGATGAAAATTGCATTTCGCTTTTTTGAAAATTAATAAGTCCGACAGCTGGAAGAAGAACGGGTTCAAAAACTGCACCGGTAATAGAGACATCAGCTCCGGACGAGCTTATTTCAAAGCTTTCGAACCAATTTGGAAGTCCAGTTTGATCAACAACTATACTGCCATCAAATCCTAAAATTAAACTATCTTTCATCTCGGCATTTTGGACCTGCTTAGTCCAATTGATAGTTCGGTGAAAATCAGCTGACCATGCTTTGGTAAGGAAAAAAAAGAGTACCCCAAAAAGGAATAATTTGGACATCGATTGAGTTATTTATGACAACAATAAGCAAACGGTTCGTTTCAGTAATTAGTATAACTTTATGTTTCCAAAGTAAAGAAATTTAGACCAAATCACCTTATCCGGAGCAAAGATATACTGTAGTATCCTGCATGAGTAAAAAAAGATTAAATATCTGAACAATATCAATTCAACAATTTAGTTATATTTGTGAGTCTTTAAAAATAACGGAAAAGAAGAAAAAGTATGAAATTTAGATCCATAATATTATTTGGTCTTGCTGCTTTAATGGCTGGATGCGGATTGTTTGGAAAAGGCAAAGGGAGTTCAGATACTTCTCATTCAACTGGATGGGAGTTTGGCGACCCAAAAACTGGTGGTTTTCAGTCCGATAACAATTACAATCAGGAAACCGGTCCTGGTCTGGTATTTATTCAAGGTGGCACCTTCACCATGGGGCGTGTTGACCAGGATGTGATGTACGACTGGAATAACGTTCCAAAAAGAGTTACCGTGGCTTCCTTTTATATGGATGAAACTGAGGTTTCAAACCTCGATTATCGCGAATATTTATTTTGGTTGAAAAGGGTTTATCCCGCTAATCCCGAAAAATACCTGTCAGCGCTTCCTGACACCTTGGTTTGGAGAGAAGAATTAGCTTTCAATGAACCATATATTACCAATTACCTCCGCCATCCGGCCTATGGGAACTACCCCGTTGTCGGTGTGTCCTGGTTACAGGCAGAAGCATACTCCAAATGGAGAACAGACCGTGTCAATGAAAAAATTCTGACCGGGAAAGGAATAATTGCTTCTGACAATACCCAAAGCGGACAAAACGTTTTCACAACCGAATCATATCTAGCCGGTTTATATGTTGGGACAGAAGGTAAAAAACCCCTAAAAGATGCATCAGGAACCAATCGGAAAGTACGCTGGGAAGATGGTTTACTACTGCCAAACTACCGCCTTCCAACCGAGGCAGAATGGGAATATGCAGCGCTCGGGCTTAAAGGTAATACTGAGGATGAACTGTTAACAGATCGGAAGTTGTACCCCTGGAACGGAAATTATTTGCGTAGCAATGCCAAGAAAACCAAAGGACAGATGATGGCCAACTTTACCCGTGGCCGAGGCGACCTGATGGGGATGGCTGGTTCATTAAACGATAATGCCGACATTACTGCTCCGGTAACATCATACGATCCCAATGATTTTGGCCTCTACTGTATGGCTGGCAATGTAAACGAATGGGTTTCTGATGTTTATCGCCCATTATCATCAACAGATGTGAATGAATTTCAACCGTTCCGTGGAAACACTTTTACCAAATACAGAACTGATGCCGAAGGCAAACTGATCCGGAATGAATTTGGTGAGTTGGTAAAAGACACGATCGCTGATTACAGGAACTTTAAAGATGGGGACTATAGTTCTCAGATAATAGAAGGCGACGACTGGAATACAACAAAAGATAAGAGCAAAACCAAATCGATGTATATTCAATCGAATAAGGAAGGTCAATTCTCATCCCTGATTTCAGACAATGCCCGGATATATAAAGGAGGAAGCTGGAAAGACAGGCCTTATTGGTTAAGTCCCGGAACACGCAGATATAAACCAGAAACCGAATCTGCCAGTGATTTGGGATTCCGTTGTGCAATGACCCGGGTTGGTAGTCCTGACGGATTTTAATAGAATCTAAATCATTCAACATAAAACCTCATTTGAAAAAGTGGGGTTTTCTTTTTTATTTCCTACTATGAACATCGCCAGTTTATACGACATTTTCCGAAATCACCCTCTTGTTACAACTGATTCAAGAAACATATCTTCGAATAGCATTTTCTTCGCCCTGAAGGGAGATACTTTTAATGGAAATACCTTTGCCGGCGGTGCGCTGCTAAAAGGAGCAGCATTCGCAGTAATTGATGAACCAGACTTTGCCGTTAGTGACCGGTACATTGTGGTTGATAATGTGCTTTTGTGTCTGCAGCAATTAGCCAGATATCACCGTGACCAACTGGGATTGCCAATACTTGCAATAACAGGGACAAATGGTAAAACAACAACAAAGGAACTTATCGCTGCTGTTTTGTTGAAAAAGTTCAAGGTTAATTTCACTCAGGGTAACTTAAACAATCACATTGGTGTGCCGCTGACCATTCTTTCAATGAATGGCGATACCGAATTCGGAGTGGTTGAAATGGGCGCCAATCATCCGGGCGAAATCAAAATTTTATGCGGGATTGCCAATCCGGATTTTGGTATTATCACAAACATTGGCAAAGCCCATTTGGAAGGCTTTGGTTCATTTGAAGGAGTCATCCAAACAAAATCTGAATTGTATGATTTCCTCAGGGAGAAAAGTGGAAAATGCTTTCTGAATGCCGATAATCCACTGTTAATCAAACAAGCTGAAAATCTCGAACAAATCAGCTATGGAAAATCGACCGACTATTTTATGGCCGGAGAACTGGCAAGTACGGATAATTTTCTGGTGGTTAAAGCCCTTTTCCCCAAAGGCTGGCTTTATCTCCATTCAAAGCTGGTTGGTGATTATAATTTCGAGAATTTATTGGCAGCTGCCTGCGTGGGCAAATATTTTGAAGTTGATCCATTGAAAATTCAGAAAGCGCTGGCTGAATATACCCCTTCAAATAATCGTTCGCAACTGATACGCAAAGAAAAAAATATCCTTATCATGGATGCCTACAATGCCAATCCAACCAGTATGATGGCAGCCCTAAGCAATTTTGCGAGTATGAATAACGATTCCAAATGTGTCATTTTGGGAGACATGCTTGAATTGGGAGACGCTTCAGCAGAGGAACATCAGAAAATTACAGATTACATTGAAGAACAAAACTTTACGAATATTTTCCTGGTTGGACCTCAATTTAAGAACACAAAAGACCGGACAGAAAAAAAGAAGTTCGATCATGTCGAACTTCTTTCAAACTACCTAAAAACACAACCTATTGAAAATAAATTTATCCTGATTAAAGGATCCAGGGGTATTCACCTTGAGAAAATCCTTGAATTTCTGCCTTAAAAAAATCTTAATTGACAACCGGCTTCTGCACATTCAAAACATCAGCGATTGCCTTTTCAAATGTTGATTTTGGCAACGCACCCATTGCCATCTGAGGCTGGCCCTCAATAGGGACAAACAGTAAGGATGGAATGCTTTGTACACCAAACATGGAAGCTAGTTCCTGTTCAATTTCTGTGTTAATTTTATAGATAACAATGTTTTCGCCGTATTCTTTTTGAAGTTCTTCCAAAACAGGAGCAACCATTTTGCATGGGCCACACCAATCAGCATAAAAATCGATCAAACATGGAGTTTTGCCTTCGTATTTCCATTCTTTATGGAGTTCAAAGTTGAATACTTTTTCTTTGAATGTCTCTTTGTTTAAATGTTCTAACATGATTTGAAATTTTAATTATACAAATATACACAATATTGGATATGTCCATATCAATTCACATGCCAATAAATTTAAAACTTTGTTTTGAGTTCTAAACTGCAATTAATTGTAATTTTGTCACGGTTTAAAACAAATTGGCATATCTCATCACTTAAATACGATTTATTACTGAAATTTTTACATGAAGCAACACATCCAACATCCTATATTTTCTGTTATTTCAAGAATTGCTGACGAACTCAACCAGGAAACTTATGTGATTGGTGGTTTTGTCAGGGACCTGATTTTGATGCGCAACTCTCCTGACATTGACGTGGTCACCATTGGAAGCGGAATTCACCTGGCAGAACTGGTTGCCAAAGAATTGGGGCCGAATATCCAGGTCAGTATTTTTAAAACTTATGGTACGGCCATGCTTAAATATCAAACGCTTGAAGTAGAATTCGTCGGCGCCCGAAAAGAATCGTACCAGGAAGACTCACGGAATCCAATTGTTGAGGACGGCACATTGGAGGAGGACCAAAACCGCCGTGATTTCACCATCAATGCGTTGGCTATTTGCCTGAATGGAAACCGTTTGGGAGAACTCATCGATCCATTTGGCGGCCTTCAGGATATTGAAAATAAAATTATACGAACACCGCTTACGCCAGGAATCACTTTTTCTGACGATCCTTTACGGATGATGCGCGCCATCCGGTTTGCAACACAACTGGGCTTTACCATCGAAGAAAAGACCCTGGAAGCCATCTCCCTGAATAAGAAGCGAATTCACATCATTTCGAAAGAAAGAATTGGAGAAGAACTGAATAAAATTATTCTTTCCTCAAAACCTTCAGTTGGATTCAGATTATTAGATAAAACCGGTCTGCTGGAAATTATCTTTCCGGAACTTCACCGGATGAAAGGGCGGGAAGAAGTGAACGGTATTGGTCATA
Organism: Bacteroidota bacterium; assembly: GCA_030684645.1. GTDB lineage: Bacteria > Bacteroidota > Bacteroidia > Bacteroidales > Prolixibacteraceae > Aquipluma. The sequence goes on from JAUXUF010000389.1 coordinate 14,757, forward strand.
AAGACAACTTTTACCACACCCTGGAAGTTCTTGACCGGATTGTACCTCATACGAACAATCTATGGTTACGCTGGTCGGCTTTGTTGCACGATATAGCCAAACCGGTAACTAAAAAATACTCGCCACAACTGGGTTGGACCTTCCATTCGCATAATTTTATTGGCGCCAAAATGGTACCGGCCCTATTTAAAAGGATGAAATATCCGCTGAATGAAAAAATGAAGTACGTACAGAAAATTGTTGAACTTCACATGCGCCCCATCGTGCTATCAGAAGAGGTAGTAACCGATTCGGCCATCCGGCGTTTATTGTTTGAGGCTGGTGATGATATCGATGATCTGATGACTTTATGTGAAGCCGATATTACTTCCAAAAATCAGGAAAAGGTTAAAAAATATTACCAAAATTTTCAACTTGTTCGTCAAAAGCTAAAGGAACTGGAGGAAAAAGATCATATCCGTAATTTTCAGCCTCCGGTTACCGGAGAGACAATCATGGAAGTATTTGGACTTAGTCCGTGCCGGGAAATAGGCGAGATAAAAAATGCCATAAAAGAGGCCATTTTGGATGGCATTATTCAAAACGATCATGACGAGGCTTTTCAATATATGTTAGAAAAAGCCAAAGAGATGGGTTTAACGCCCGTTTCAAATCAATGATTCAGCAGTTGAAACCTCAATAAAACAGGAAGGTGATCAGAAAACCCCTCATGGTATTTGAATCCAATATAGGTTCGTTTTGGCTTAACTCCACCAAACCTGACATCCGGTTCCAGCAGGAAACCTTCAGCAAAGATCTCAGCTTTCAGGAATTTACCGCATACCATACTGGCCAGAAAATAATCTGAAACAATCCATTGATCGAATGTTTCCCATACATATTGGTTTTTGATGGTTTGAATTGGATTCGACAGCCAACCAAAGGAAAGGTTGATCATTTCTCCTTTGATTTCAGGATTGTTTAATTTTTTTGCACCGAATACCCGGGTTAAACTGTCATCCGTTGGACTATCGTTAAAGTCACCCATACAAATTATTTTAGCCTGCGGAAAACCAGACAGGATACTCTGAACGGCTTTCCTGAGCGTTTCAGCTGCAAGCCGACGGTATCGCATGGTTTCCATCATTCCGCCGTACCTCGATGACCAGTGATTTACAAAAACGTACAAAGTATCACAATTATTCAACACCCCACTCACCTGCAGGATATCCCTGGTTTTAAACAATTTATCCGTTGGATCAGCAACAGGTATTGCCTGATAATCCAATGGACGGAACAATTCCGGCCTATAAATGAAAGCCACATCAATTCCACGTTCGTCCGGAGAATCCTTTTGTACAATCTTATAGTTGTATTTTTTTAAAGGGGCAGATTCTGTAAGTAATTCTAGAACCCGTAAATTCTCGACTTCGCATAAACCGACAAAAACCGGAGGATTCCATTTTCCGGCAGCCAGAATCACTTTGGCAATCCGATCAACCTTTGCGTGCAGTCTTCTGAAATTCCATCTCCGTTCAGCGTCGGGAGTAAACTCATTGTCATTGGTCAACGAGTCATTTTCGCAATCGAAAAAATTCTCGGCATTGTAAAACATGAACGAAAATTCATTCTTTTCCGGCGCTTCTTGTCCGGAACAAGGTTGGAATGTCAGGATAAAAAGCAAACCAAAGACTATGAATAGTAGTTTCATACTTCAGGGAAATAAATATCAGGATAGATAAAGGTAGGTAATTCCGGAAATTATTTCGGATAAGAATTGAAGATAAAGCATCTTCAGAAACAGAATTCAATCAAATTATTTTTTGGATTTCTTTTCCTGACGTTCTAGAGCGCCAATATCGGGCCCGTTATCCAGAAAACGATCACGCCCTTTCAAATCGGTTGGGTACAATTTACTGATTGTTTTATTCGCAGCATCCTTAGCTGAACTGAGAGTATCCAATTCAAAATTGAATTTCTTGTAAGGATCAATAAATTTCGGATCCGCATCTTTTCCCCTTAAAATATTAACAAAATGTTCCGGACTGTTGGTCTTAAAAGTATCTGCAACCTGAAGAATACACCGGTCAAACTTATAATTGAATAGCGCTTCATTCTTTTTACTTAAAAGAACTTCGTTCCCATTAATTGCATTTCCGGTGATGATACAATTTCCGAAATTTGCCTTTGTAAGATCGCCAATGTATTTTTTATCTTTAATAATCAGGTAGTTTTGAATCTGCAAGGATGGAGATGTCCTTGCTTTGAGACTATATCCACCCCAGTAATTGGCGATGGTTGAATGGTTGAATTCGTAATTTCCGCCAACAAGAAGAGCAACAGCGTAGAAACCACAGTTAGTGATCAGGCAATTATTGGCCTGTATATCTGATTTCATGGCAAAGATTCCGGCATAAGCCATATTCTGAATCTTAACATTATTCAGTTTCACAGTAGAAAATCCATCATTTTCGATGTTACCTACCTGTAAGCCAATGTACGCATTTTTGATTTCAACGTTTGCAAATTCATTATTTTTACTTCCGGAATACAACAACACGCCATTCCATTGATCAGGTACATCGGAATAAACATCTTCAAGCCGGTCGCCATACATGAAAATAGGATTTTCTACTGTCCCTTTCGCCAAAACCTTTCCTTTAACATATAAACCGGCATATTTATGAAAATATATCTTTGTTCCCGGCTGAATGGTTAAGGTGGCATTACTGTCAACATAGGCATAATTGTAAACCAGATAAGGTTTTTCATTCGTCCAGGTTGTATTCTTCAAAATTTCTCTTCGGATGAGTTTAAAGTCTTGCCCCCAGGCAACCAGATCAACATCCTGCCGATTTGAGTTGGTAACAAATTCTATGGAATCCTTCACCACCAGCGGCAGATTTTGACCGCTGGGATCAATGGTCACTTCCACAAAAATATACATACTGTCGAATGGGGCAATTTCCAGATTCTTAACTTCATTGGAAGATACACCATTCACATTCAGCCTGAAATTGGAAGTTCCATTCTTGGCAAGCTTTATCGATGAGATTAAAACCTTTTGATTGTATGGGTTATATATTTTTAAGTGCTGTGTAGTTGAACCAATCGTGGTGAAAACCGTGTCGAACATGACCGTGTCAACAGAAAAGCGAAGTTTAACATCAGCTGATGAAAGATACTTCTCATCTTCACACGAAAACAAGTACCCTAAAGTCAAGACCAAAATTAATATGTGGATTAGTTTCTTCAAGCCAATTGTTTCAAAAATATAACGTCAATTTATGGATACTAATTGTTTCAAAAATAATAAATGATTTTCACATTTTTTAACATTCCGGCTTAAAAGTGCCAAAATATCGAAACTCAGGTGCAAAACTGTCAGAAGAATCAATAGAAATAAAACTATTTGATCTACAATACACTTCTATTCAATCATTTATGAATACAATCCCCCGGAATTTCCTTTCATTAATAAAACAATATTTTTCGATGCAATAATCTATCTTTTCAAAAATTTAATCCAGCTTGCAACGAGAATGTTAACAAAAAATATGAGTTATTTGAGTACAGCCGGAATTTCTGAATATGCATAGCTTCCAATGTTTTTTACCTTTACCCACCGAATATCTATAAGAATGAAAAATTACATTTTCCTAATCTACTTGCTGATTCTAAGCTCAGAAATTTCCATCGCAAAAGAACGTCCGGATTTTCTGAAATATACTTCCGACCATTGGGTCGATTCAATCATGAATAAATTGACCATCGATCAAAAAATCGGTCAGCTATTTATGATTCAAGCTTATTCAAATAAAAAAAATCAGAAAACCGAGGAACTTATAAATTTAATTAATCAATTTCAGGTGGGTGGAATCATTTTTATGCAAGGTGGCCCGCTTGCACAAGCAAAGATCAGTAACGAACTTCAGCAAGCTTCCAATGTGCCTTTGCTTGTTGCTATTGATGCTGAGACTGGCTTGGGTTTCAGGTTGGATTCGACGCTCAGTTATCCGGTTCAAATGGCTCTGGGAGCCATTGCTAACGATACATTAATCTACCGAATGGGCTTCGAAATTGGTGAACAATGCCGCCTGCTTGGAATTCACATGAACATGGCTCCGGTTTGCGATATCAATGTAAATGCTGACAATCCGGTAATCAACTACCGGTCGTTTGGGGAAGACAGAATGCAGGTTGCACGGAAATCATGGCTGTATGCTCTTGGAATGCAGGATGCCGGAGTCCTGGCTACTGCCAAACACTTCCCGGGCCACGGTGATACCCAGACTGACTCCCATTATGACCTGCCCATACTTTCACAGAGCAAAGATCAACTCGATTCGCTGGAACTGTTCCCTTTCAATTACCTGATTGATAAAGGAATCGGAGCAGTTATGACCGGCCATTTGCAGGTACCTTCACTTGAACCTGACAACAAAATTCCGGCAACACTTTCAAACAGAATCATTCAGAAAATACTTAAAAAGGATTTGGATTTCAACGGGCTGGTGATAACCGATGCTATGAATATGAAAGGGGTCAGTAATCAATATTCATCGGCTGAGTCGTCGGTAAAAGCGCTGAAGGCAGGTAACGACATGGTCGAAATGATGCCACGTCTGGATCGGGCTATTGAGGCGGTGAAGAAGGCTGTAAAAAGCGGCGATTTGACGGTTGAAGAAATTGATGAAAAATGCCGTAAAATTTTAGCCGTAAAAAGGTGGCTAGGGCTCGACAAACAAAAATTCGTCAAAACCGAAAATCTGTACCAAAACTTAAATGAAAACCGCTACCAACTCACCAAACGGTTACTTCAGGAACAATCGTTAACTGTTCTGGTAAACAGGCAAAATACAATTCCCATCCAACAACTCGACACCTTGAAAATTGCAGGCTTGGTGATCGGGTCCGATCAGGTTTCATCTTTTCAGAAAATGCTAAGTAATTACACCAGTGTTGATTATTTCAACGTGAGCAAAACCCCTTCGGAAGAAGAGATCAAAAGTTTGTTGAATCAGTTAAATCCATACAACCTCGTAATTATCGGATTAAACGGAATGGGCATGTATCCTTCAAAACGGTTTGGTATCACCGATCAGCAAATCAGCCTGATCAAAAAACTTAATGACAAAAATACGGTGATCTGTTTCTTTGGAAATCCTTATGCATTGTCGAATTTCCCAACTATCCAAAACACAAAGAGTTTGATCGTTACCTATCAGGATGATCAGGATGCCCAGGAACTTGCTGCCCAGTTGATATTTGGCGCCATAAGCGCCAATGGAAAACTACCGGTGAGTGTTAAAGATCAGTTCCCAATCAATTCCGGGATAGAGGTAAATTCAATAAAGCGATTGAAATATACACTTCCGGAGGAAGTCAATATCAGTACAACTTACCTGAATTGGAAAATTGATTCATTGGCTGAAATCGGAATAAATGGGAAAGCATTCCCCGGATGCCAGGTTTTGATAGCCAAAGAGGGCAAGGTCATTTTTAGTAAGAGCTACGGCTTTTTTACCTACGATAAAATTCAACCGGTGAAAAACGAAGATCTTTACGATATTGCGTCAGTAACAAAGATAACTGCTTCACTTCCGGCTGTCATGAAATTGTACGATGACAAAAAAATCAACCTGAATAATCCTTTCGCCGATTATTTTACAGAGTTTAAAAATACCAACAAATCAGAAATGACCGTTCGGGATATCTTAACCCATCAGGCACAATTGCAAAGCAGCATCCCATTTTGGCTCGAACCGGGAAGCGCATCCAAACTGAGAAGCGGAATATTTCGCAATCAGCCTGCCGAAAAGTACCAGGTTCGGATTTCATCCGGGACGTACGAACGAAATGACTTTAAAAATCAGATTGTTAAAGATATCATCAAATCCCCTTTATGGGCTCATAAAGAATATCACTATTCCGATTTGGGTTTCAGCCTATTTCCTTTTGTGACTGAAAGATTAACAAGCTCATCTTTTCAGAGTTATTTGAACAAGGAATTCTACCAGCCATTGGGAGCAGTTTCTATTGGTTTCAAACCCTATGAACGGTATCCCATTCAGCAAATTGTACCAACAGAGCATGACGTCACCTTCCGAAAAGAACTTCTGCAAGGATATGTCCACGATGAATTAGCGGCAATGCTGGGCGGCGTTTCCGGAAATGCCGGACTTTTCAGCACGGCCAACGATTTGGCGAAAGTGATGCAAATGTACCTTCAGTTGGGATATTACGGCGGCAAACAATATATATCGTCATCAACAATCAGTGAGTTTACAAAAGTTCAGTTTCCGCTAAGCAGTAACCGTCGGGCACTAGGTTTTGACAAACCAAATCCGGGTATTCCAGGAACGAAAAACAAATTTCCGGCGGCAGATGCCAGTCCGGAAAGTTACGGGCATACTGGTTTTACAGGGATTTTTACATGGGCTGATCCGGAAAATCAGTTGCTATTTATTTTCCTTTCAAACCGGGTTTATCCGAGCAGAAGGAATTCAGCAATATATGATCTCAATATTCGAACAAAAATGCATCAGGCCGTTTATGATGCCATTAAAAAAGGGCTCAACTAACTCTTAAAAATTGTTAAATCTCATGGTTATTTATTTATTAATTCTAACTTTAAACGGTGTTTGAAAAGAAAAAGAGTGTAAAATCCTAAAAAAAGAAATAACATGGACAGAAAAATCACTTTTAACGAATTACGTCACATCAAAGACAGTTTACCTGCCGGTTCAATCCATCAAATTGCACAGGAATTTGGAATTGAAGTTGAAACCGTCAGGAATTATTTTGGAGGCGCAAACTATGACAAAGGCAAATCAGTAGGATTACACATTGAACCGGGACCCGATGGCGGCGTTGTTTTACTCGATGACACAGCAATTCTGGAAAGAGCACAGCAATTAATTTCATCGCACTCGAATTAAAAGACTTTATATTATTTCAATCGACTGCCCTATTTTATAGGGCAGTTTTTTTTTGATTACAACAAACTAAACCAACAATCATGAAAACCCTTTTGTTCCTTTTATCCATATGCATTTTGTCCTTCTCTTCTATTGCTCAAAAGTCGCTTTTTAACGGAAAGAACCTGAAAAACTGGGACATTTTTCTTGGAAGTCCGATCCCCGGATTTGAAGAATTGGCTAAAAAGGCCACTCCGGCATCAACCTATCAGGTCACAGAAATCGACGGACAAAAGGTAATCCATATTTCAGGCGATATTTTTGCCTCCCTTGCCACCAAAGCTGAATATGGAAATTATCACCTTCACCTCGAATTTAAATGGGGAGAGAAAGTTTACGGAAAACGAAACAGTGGCCTGCTTTATCACAGTTATGGCCCGTTTGGCGTGGCTTTCGGAACCTGGATGGCAACCATCGAACACCAAATGATGCACGAAAACCTCGGAGATACTTACCTGATGGGCAATACCTATTGCGAAACCAGTGTCAAAAAAAGTGATGACGGAAAATCATTTATTTATTCTCCTGAAGGGCAGACCACAGCGTTCAGCGAAACCGACAATGGACGCTCTGTTAAAAAAACCAAAGATGCTGAAAAACCGCTTGGCGAATGGAATACCATTGATCTCTATTGCTTTGGCCAAACTTCAGTTCATGTGGTAAACGGACAGGTTGTAATGGTCAATACCAGTTGCAGTAAAATTGAAAACGGGCTGAAATTGCCGCTCACCAAAGGAAAAATCCAATTGCAGTCGGAAGGCGGGGAATTTTATATCCGGAAAATCGAGATTGAAAAGATAAAAGGGATACCGGCAGAATTCCTTTTTTAGTGTTTTTTCGTGATTTCGTGCCTTGGTAGCTAAAAAAACTTGACACGAAGAAGAACTGTGATTGGATTTTTTATCCCGTCAGGAATTCAAGGTCGGTAAAAATCATTAATAGAGCAAGGTTTCGTCCCGTACGGGACGAAAGAATCAT
>JAUXUF010000001.1 GCA_030684645.1 Bacteroidota bacterium
ATCATAGCTTTGTAATTCACAATTACAATCAGGAGAAAACTACAGTAAATATTCAACTTCCGCAGGCAGGAGAATATGTTGATGGATTTTCAGGGAATTCAATCCCATCAGAAGGAAAAGAGATCAAAATGGAAATAGAACCACGATCGAGGATTTGGTTCAGGAGTAATAAAAATTAGCAATGAAAACGTTGAGATTTTTTCTGACAGGGTTGTTTATTTTGGTAATCTGTTCCTATAATGTTTTGTGCCAATCCATCGTAAATCACAACACAAAAAAAATTGCCATTGAATGGCAAAAGGGTCAATCCGAAGGAATCCTTGAAGTCATAAATGGGAAACTTTTAAAGATTGAAATAATCGGGGGAAAAGGAAAAATTAAAGGAAATTCATTTGAATTTAAATCAAATGATGAAGTTCGCATCATTGCTACTTTAACTAATGTTCAGGATAACCCGGGTAGTAGCGCTACTATTGTAACTGTCAGAACGAACAAAAACCCATTTTCCTTTTTTCTCAGAGATGTCAATAAAGAATACCCGATTTATATTCCTGAATATCATGTTGCAGTAACAACATCCGATGATACGCGCTCCTATAACCAGATTGAAACGGCGATAAAGAACCGCAATTTGAAAACCAAGCTGCAACAACTAGGAAATGAACCTGAAGAATCATTTGATTCCGCAGCCATACATACCCGTAATCAACCTTGCCCTAACTTGTTGGGACTAAGCAGGGACATGCGGATATTCAGAATCATGGATAACCGTACCAATCCAACCAGCGAAATGAATGTGATCAAGCCTTATAATTCTTCGGCATCGGTAAATCTGCCTGAGCTGGAAAACAGGGCTGTAGAATACGCTTATATTGCCGGACGTGGACAGGGTGTAGAAATAAATACGACCCGGCGATTGGAAAATGGCGTTCTTCCCATTCTTCATTCAAGCTTTACTGATGGAGATATTGAATATCATTCCACCAGTTTTGTATCGTTGGAGAAATCACAATTAACCGATCAAACCCCGATTGGTACTGATTTTCTTGTGACAGACAAATTCAGTCGTGGAAATATGCTTACGAAAGAACAGACAGATTTGGTAAACCAACGGATAGAAGTAGAAAATAACAAAACCGAAACTACTGTTTTATATGGTCGCCATGAAGCCATTAACAAATCTTCAGTTCCCCGATATGCCTGGTTTAAAACAGTACGTCCGTCTGCAACACCGTGGATGAAAATTGACTATTCTTTCAATCAGGAAACCGGGTTTTCAACCTATTCATCAGGCAGAGTATTTGGGATTACCAAACTTGATGGAAAACCTATGCATGACGAAGAAATAGCTGTATTAGTAAAACCCAATGAAAAAGTGGTATTCGATTTTTTTGTCCCTCACACCCCTATTTCGATGGAAAGGGCTGTTGAATTATCAAAACAATCGTTTGATTCAAGGTATAACGAATGTCAGATATTCTGGAAAGGGAAATTAGATCGGGCAGCACAGATAAGTGTTCCTGAGAAACGGATAAATGAAATGATTCAGGCAGGATTATTACACTTGGATCTGATCACTTATGGAAATGAACCTGATGGTACGCTGGCGCCGGCAATCGGGATATATTCACCCATCGGTACCGAAAGCGCCCCCATCATCCAGTTCTATAATTCCATGGGCTTGCACGATATGGCACGCAGGTCCATCATGTACTTTCTGGACAAACAACACGATGACGGAATGATTCAGAATTTTGGCGGATACATGGTTGAAACCGGTGCTGCACTCTGGACCATGGGAGAATATTTTCGCTATACAAAGGACATAGAATGGGTAAAACAGGTTGAACCAAAATTATTAAAAGCATGCAATTTTCTGCTCCAATGGAGAGAAAATAACAAGAAAGAAGAATTGGTTGGGAAAGGGTATGGAATGATTGATGGAAAAGTTGCTGATCCTGAAGATCAGTTTCATCAATACATGCTCAACGCCTATGCTTATTTGGGAATCAGCCGTGTAGCAGAAATGTTAAGTGACCTGAATGCTGAACAATCAAAAAGATTAAAACAGGAAGCCGAATCGTGGAAGAAAGACATCCGCAACTCTTTAATGAAAAGCCTATCAAATTCTCCGGTAGTTCCTCTGGGCGACGGCAGATGGTGCCCAACAGTACCACCATGGACCGAAGCAACTGGTCCAAGAGCGCTGCATCTGATTCCTGAAACATTTTTTTCGCATGGAACAGTGACAGTCCCCGATGTTCTATTGGGTCCATTGTATTTGGTCTTTTGCGAGGTACTTGCTCCGGAAGAACAGGTTTCAAAAATGATGCTGGATTATCACAGTGAATTATTTTACAAACGCAATTGCGCATTTAGCCAACCCTATTACAGCCGTCACAACTGGCTACAGTTAAAACTTGGATTAGTTAATCCATTTCTGAAAACTTATTACAACACTTTTTCTGCACTTTCCGACCGTGAAACCTATACTTTCTGGGAACATGTTTACCAGGCTAGTCCTCATAAAACCCATGAAGAAGGCTGGTTCCTGATGGAAACACGATGGATGTTATATCTTGAAGAAGGTCAAACATTAAAATTATTGTCCGGAATACCACGCAAATGGTTGGAAGATGGCAAACAGATTGAACTTAGGAATGTTTCCAGCTATTTTGGCAAATTTTCATTGCAGGTAAATTCAAACACGAATACCGGATTTATTGAAGCAACAATCTCATGCAATTCCGCATTCAAACCTCATGATGTAGTCATTCGGTTGCCCCACCCCGATGGAAAAAAAGCCATTAAAGTGACAGGCGGAACTTATGATGAGGCTAATGAATCGATTCTGATTAAAGACTTTACCGGTACTGCAAATATAAAAGCTGAGTTCAAAACAAATTAAACGACGAAATAAACATCTCGCAACAATTATTTGAAATGAAACAACATAAAATAAAGACAATGTGGAACAAGGAGAAAATCCCCGAAGCGAAAATATCGTTCAAAGTAGAACATTTCTGACACGGAAGTTCCACTGGAATGTACAGAAAATTAAATCAATAACTTAAATATTTTCGAGTGATGGAAAAAGAAAATAAATCAGACAACAATCCAAAGGTAATCAATCCGCTTTCTCGTCGATGGTTTTTACAATCATCGGTATTGGGAATTGCCTCATTGGGCATGTCTCAATTTGGTTGTTCCGCAGGAAAATATTCAGGAAGACGGGGAGCAGATACTCCAAAAATTCAGGGATTTGAAGACAGTTCGAATGTTACCGATCCATACAAGGGTTGGGTATCTGTTTCTGAGAGAAAAATAAAAGTTGGTCTTGTCGGTCATGGTGTCTGTAAATTTGCCTCACAATTTGGATTCCAGAATCATCCGAATGTAGAAGTTGTTGCGGTGAGCGACCTGATACCGGAACGATGCACCGAAATGGCCAAAGCTTGTAATTGTTCAAAAACGTATCCATCGCTTGAAGAACTCGTCAAAGACAAAAGTATTGAGGCTGTTTTTGTTGCAACAGATGCACCAAGTCATATGCGTCATTGTATGGAAGTATTAAAACACGGAAAGCATGTGGCTGTTGCAGTCCCTGCCGTGTATGGTTCACTTGAAGATGCTGATCTCCTGTTTGAAGCTGTCAAAGCAAGCGGGTTGAAATACATGATGTTTGAAACATCAGCTTTTCGCGAAAGTCTTTTTGCGATGCGACAAATTTATAATACTTGAGGATTGTAAACCATTGGTAGATATTGCAATGGCGCTAAACCTAACTGTTTCCGGCATAGTGGCTCATCAGTCTGCATTGAAGAACGGAGAACTAATGAAAATTCCCCAGTACAAAATCTAAAAATTAATTTTTATACTTCAATCAAACAGAAAATGAAAAACATTCTTTTACTCGCTGGCCTATCATTTTTATTATTGCTCAATTATACTGCCCTGGCAGCTGATCTGACAGCCAATGTCTCCTCCATCGACATCACGCTGCTTGAAATGAAAATTTAAATATGAATTCAAAAATACAAGTTCTTATTTTACTGGTATTACTTGCAACCAGTGGCATAACTTCTTTCGGTCAGACAATTTCAGGCATTAAAGCCGGAACCTACCTCCAGAAAATAAAAACTGAAGTACTGTTACCTGGTCAGGCTGAAAAAAATATAGTAAAATTATTCAGTAGTCAAGGCAGTATTGTTGCAGTCACTTCGAATGGCGTTTTCCGGAACAGCAACGGCAAATGGACCGGGAAAGCATCCGGCGCAAACTGGCGAACTGCAACCCTGGATTCAAAAGGTTCGGTTTGGCTGGCTTCATCACAATCCTTTCAGAAAGAAGATGAGGTAACTGAAATTGATTTGCCTGAATCTGCCCGAAAAGATACCATTCTGTGTATGCTATGGGAAGATGAAAAAACGCTGGACATTGGAACAACCAGCGGACTCCTTACATACAATGGTGCCTGGACTGCTGTTCCGCCAGCAAGCGGGAAGCGGGTCAATTCAATTGTTAAAGACTCCGGAGACCAGCTTTGGGTAGCTACAACCGATGGTTTGTTGCGCCGGATGAATGGACATTGGATCAATATGGACGATGACCTGATGGCAGCCGGACTTAAACGAAAATATTTTGCGCTGGAAAGCAGAAATGAAAAGAAAGAAATTCTGTTTGGAGGACTTTTCACGGTTGGATGCATTGCCGAAAACGGAGATAACTGCGGCACGACCGTTATGGAATGGTGAGTGGTTGCAGATTAATGACCCCAGGCGATTTATCGACCAGTACCTATGGTCCGGACGATAACGACGGACTTTGGACTTCCATTTACCTGGCTGCCGAATGTTATCGGTATGCGGTAACGAAAGATCCGGAAGCTAGGAAAAATGCCATCAAAGCCTACGAAGCGATGGAAAAACTCGAAACAGTCACCGGCATTCCAGGATTTCCCGCCCGCTCGCTGGTGGCTGCTGATGAAAGTACCGGTGAAGGTGGCGAATGGCACCTCTCAGCCGACAAAAAATGGAAATGGAAAGGCGATACCAGTTCGGATGAGCTTGTAGGACATCTGTTTGCTTATCCGCTTTTCTATGATTTGGTTGCTGAAGGAGCCATGAAGGAAAGGGTTAAAAATCTGGTTCACCGAATCATGACTCATATCGTAGATCATAATTACCAACTCATTGATTTGGATGGCATTGCTACCCGTTGGGCAGTCTGGACGCCTGATTCATTAAATTTCAAATCCAACTGGTGGTACGAACGGGGCATTAATTCCATGCAGATTTTGTCTTTCCTGAAAGCTGCTTCTCATATCACCAACGATCCGAAATTTGAGAAAGCCTACCAGGAATTAACTCAGAAACATCATTATGCTGATAATATGGTTGTTCAGAAAATGTATGGACCGTTCGATATCAATCACTCCGACGACGAACTGGCTTTCCTGCCAAATTATATCCTGATGCGGTATGCCAACGATCCGAAATTGCTTCCGACCTACATCAAAGGTACGCAGCGAAGCTGGAATGTTGAAAAAGCTGACCGGATTCCGATCTGGAACATCATTTCGAGCGCAGCGCTGAAAAAAGATTGCGACCTAAAAATTGCACTAGAAGAACTTCAGCAAATTCCGATGGACCTGATTACCTGGACCATGCAAAACAGTCACCGCTGGGATTTGCCAAAGGATCAACTGGACGACCGGTTTGGAAAAGCACAGGCCATCCGGCCGATTCCAACACCTGAACGGGGAATTTCAAAATGGAACAGCAATACCTAATATTTACGATTCCGGTTCAAATGGTTATGGCGAAGATGACGGCGCCTACTTTTTGCTACCATACTGGATGGGCAGGTATCATGGATTTTTTGTGGAAAAATAAGCAGATATTAAGTCCCCATGTTTTTATTAAATGAAGGATAACAGCTAATTGAAATTAATCGACTATGCTAAAAGATGTCGGGATTTGACATCTGTATTCAAATTTTATTGTACCAGCAGCGTTTGCCCTGTAAGATTGTTTTATAGTCCCATTCAATATTAGATTGTACGATGAATTTGGTTTTAGTCCGGCCAATAAGAACTTGTAGTCTCCTTCAGAGTTTAGAACCCAACTGCGCTCATTGCTGCTCCATTCACCTATCTCAATATTTATCGGAAGCGAATTATGGCGTATCATGGATAATTCTTCAATATTCTGATTATTAGGATAGTAAAACAGGGTATTCCCATGCATATTTACGCCGAAACCTTTTTTGCTTCCCATTAGAAAACTTTTGGTGGTTATTTGGTAACTATTTTCACTAAGCTTGATATGATACACCTGATCTCTAAGTGTATAATTGAATTCTGTACCATTGAGCTCCCTTAATATGTTTGGTTCTAAACCCATTCTGTTCCATTTCGGTCTAATTCCATAAATATCTCTGAACAGGGCAGTGATTGTAGTACTGTTACCTGCCAAAATATCATCACCTAAACCCATTTGAGTATTACGACCGTAGCGTTGAGATGAGAGTCCGTCTTTGCTGTATTGCTGAAGTATATTTCTAATATACTTCAGCGCAATATTTTTGTTGTACTTTACATAAGACCTAATCCCTAAATATCCCCATGTAAGGAATATATCTCCATTCTCATAATTTGGGAATGGCCAGTTGACAGGAGCATAAACCTCATCAAACCTGAAAGATTCAAAACAAAGAGGCCAATGGAATAAATTTTCAGCATTAGTTTTATTCTCTATTTGATCCAAAATTTCTTTGACTCGTTGTGGATCATCGCATATACCAAAGGCAATTGCCGCAAAATTGACTAGGGCTACCAGGTTATCACCGTGCAAGGATCCATCTTTATCCCTCCAGTAGATATACTGTTTCTTTTCAGGCAACCAAAATCCTCCCTCTTTTACCGACTTATTAAAGGCTTCTTTTAACCTTGCAGCAACTGTTAAATAATAGTTCGATTTTTTTTTGTCGCCAAGTACAAGTTCACAGTCAGACCAAAGATTAAGCGCCTCGTACATTTGCGCGTTCACAAAGGCATTTTCGAAGCTCGCCCATACCACATCAATCCAGTCGCTACATTTATTTTCTCCGGTATTATCATTAAGCATTTCGAAAATTCCGTTGTTGTTGGAATCTCTTTTGATAAGCCAGTTTAGTACTTTTTCGCAGTTGAGCTTATGTGACTTCAGCCAAGCCAAATCCCCATTTTGATTGAACTGCTCAGTAGTATTTATTACCTGTCCTGGCTGAGCATCAATCGTGTATCCCCAAGGGCAATCATAATATCCTGTTTTGAAGTTATAATTGCTATTCTTAGCCTCTGGTCTATCGTGCCAACGCGCCAACACCCTGCCATCTTTTTCAATGGCTAAATCTCTTTCCTGATTGAGTGTTGACGAGAAATTTCGCGTGTAGTTTTTATCATTGACAGCCAACCCTATTTGTGCAAAGAAGGGCTCATGCATAACCTTCCAATTCGTGAGCCACCCATTAGAACCAATAATATTTTTGTCAACCACTCCATACCGGCCTGTGGTGTTGAGAAGCTCACGCACTGCGATGGCATCAATACCAGTCAGTGTTCCTCTATCGTACACACGAGTATAGTCAACATAGCTTAATTTTAAAGAAATTTCAGAGATTCCACTTTTTACCTCGAAGGGGGCAAACACATCAGACTTCTTGCTTACAAATCGTCGCAAATTGTAGCGCTGTTCTGGTTCTTCAGGGGTAAGATACTGGGTAAATTTAAATTCGTCATTTTCACTGTGGCTGAAGGAGCAGGCAATATTTCCTCCTGTGTTTGAACTTGCTTCGACCCTGAAGCCATTACCCTTAACTGGTTCCCAAAATGTTACCCCATCGGTATGTACACCGTAAGTGTCATTTATGTCCCTAAGATACTTGCACCACACCACTCCACCAGTGTTCAGAATACCCCCTTTCCAGGTTGAAAGCTTAGAAAAGTTCCAGGCAGGCATATCCATATTGTCGAGTTTGCCATTTTTGTTGTATTCCCGGCGAATCTTCCATAAGATTTGGTTGTCTCCAAGTGTAAATATCCATGTTTCCGCAACACTCATTTCATCGTCTCCAAAGACAATATCACTTATTTCAAGACTGTTTTTTTCTATTTTCACTTTTGATTGTGTCTTTGTCTCAAGCGATGTAAATAGGTTTTTATCAGTTTTAATGGAGGTGTAAACTCCTGATGGGGAGATCGTATTTTCACCTTTTATATTCAATTGACCAATCTTACAACCCTTGCTATAATCTATCTGTAGTTGTAGGTTATTGTTACCATCTGCAATCAATACTATTTTTGATACCGGATTATGCTTTATAATTGTTGCCTGAACTGTAACAGCAATTAACCACATAAGGATGACTGATATAATTCGCATGATATTTTACATTTAAATATTAAGAAACAATGAAAGTATTGAGTTTTTACAAAAAAACCTATGTCCACGGAATATTATTTTGGCTCTATAATGTTTGGCGTGGATAATAATAAATAAGGGAAATTAAAAAATTAATCTTTCACTCTTGACTCACCCCGTCGATCGTTCCGATCGCCTTTCCCCTCTCTTCGAAAAGAGAGGAGGAAGCCAGATTCATAGGGCTTCGGGGTAAGTGAAGGAATTTGTCACCCTAATTTTTTAAGTAGAATCATTTTCAAGTCAATTTCTATACTGAATCCAATCGTCGTTTTGTTTACCTGTATGATCCGTTATAGAATCAAAATTTAAAATTTCAGGATTAATCAATAAAACTCAACGATTTATGCTGTTTTAGCAAAATATCAGATTACATACCTAGGGACAAAAGTTTGATACAGGTGCATAATCCCGGATTCAGTGTGGCTTCAGGTTAATTCTTTCTGAATGCAGAAAATTTTATCGGCTCCAAATTTGGGTTTTAAAAGAAAAAACTGTAATCTTAGTTTTTCATCCAACCTATTCGAAACAAGATTATTAAATACGATATTATTTTTAAACCTAATCATCAACAAAAACAACAACTCAATGAAAACTTTTCTTTTTTTATTCGCAACTGTTTTGATTTCCTTATCAGTCAGCTCGTGTCAGGAAAAAACAAAACCGGCCTCGGCACCTGTACAAAAAACCGATGTCAGTGAATTTCTTGGTCAGTGGACCATCGATATTAAGGATGGTAAAGTGGGCTGGCTCGAACTGCGCCAGGAAGCCGATTACCTCGATGCCGACTTGCTTTGGATTGGCGGAAGCGTTTCTCCGGTAGCCAGTGTTTACATGGACAATAACAATCACCTGATTGTCACCCGTATCGACAATGTAGTCCGTAAAAAAGATGCCAATAACAATCCAACCCGCACGCATCAGATCACCAACTGGTTGCAGGTTTCCAGGCAGGGAGACCAGATCGTTGGATACCTGTTCAGGCCAAAACGCGATGGAATTGGTATTGATTCAACTTCGTTTGCCGGAACAAAGTTAGCTGCTCCACCTGCTGCTCCTGACCTTACTAAACTTAAGTTTGGTACACCAATTAATTTGTTTAACGGGAAAGACCTTTCAGGTTGGAGGTTAATTGACGAAAAACAAAAGAATGGTTTTTACGCCAAAGACGGCTTATTGGGAACCGATCCGGCACAGGTTGAAGGACAGGAACACATTAGTTATGGAAACCTCCGGACAGACCAGGAATTTGAAGATTTTAACCTGAAACTGGAAGTGAATGTACCGGAAGGCAGCAATAGCGGTGTTTACCTGCGCGGTATGTATGAAATCCAGGTTTTGGATTCGTACAAAAAACCACTCGATTCGCACAACATGGGAGCGCTTTACAGCCGGATTACTCCTTCTGTAGCTGCTGAAAAACCGTCAGGGACCTGGCAGACCATGGATATTACTTTGTGTGACCGCCATATAACCGTTATCCTGAATGGTACAAAAATCATTGACAACCAGCCGGTTTACGGACCAACCGGTGGCGCCATGAAATCGGATGTGAATACTCCCGGACCAATCTATTTACAGGGCGACCACGGAAAAGTGGAATACCGGAACCTGGTTCTGATCCCGATTTTGAAATAAGCACAGCATATTCCTAAAATAAAAGATAGCTTTGTATCCACTCGGTCGTCTCGCCAATCTTGGTTTGTCGGTTGTTCCATTCCCCGGCAGGAATGCTATACAAACACCAGTGAATAAACATGCCGAATTTGGCTTCTTTCCACCAATCCATTTTACCGGCCGGTCTCTCTGTTTTGCAACCCAATAGCTGAAAAAGAAAAATGACTACAAGCAGTAGAATATTTAGGTTTTTGAATAAAACATAACGATTATTGACTTGCCAAAGGGCTGGATTTTACCAATAACCCAATTGCAAAAAACTGCATTTCAACCCGGGAACTCTGGATCCTGTCAACGAAGCGCCGAAACCCGGCGGGTAGTTTGCTGTTACCAACCGTACTTATTATCTCGTGAGTTGATAATCATTAATCAATAGTCCTGGTGAAAGATTTAACCTTGTCGTCAATTTGCGAATCATATCAACAGTCAATTTGCGTTTACGATTTAATATCTCTGAAACTCGACTTTTTCCACCTATCTCATTTACTAAATCAATTTGTTTTAATTGCATTTCTTCCATTCTAATCTTAATTGCTTCAATTGGGTCAGGTGCTTCAATTGGATAATGTTTTTTCTCATACTCATCAATTATTAATCCAAGCAAATCTGCCTCGTCACTTTCTGGTGTACCAATTAATGCATCAAAAACAACTTCAAGTCTTTTCAACGCCTTTTGATAATCTAATTCTGATTTTATGGGTTGTATATTCATAATAATATTTTTTTAAATTGAGTTTGCGTCTATTTTATCATACTCTACATGAGTTCCAATAAATCGGATAAAAATCCATTGTTTCTCAAAATTGAATTTTGCCACCAATCTATATGAATTACCTTTAATATTAAAGACTATCCTGCTGTCCTTTAGAATGCTTGCATTTGCATAAGTTTGTTTAACATCGTTGGGAGTTTTCCAGTCCGAACTCAAAGCAGTATCGTGCCAAGTCTTTAAATACTGTTCGCAATCAGGATGTTTTTTCCAATATTCTCTTAATGTACTCTTTGCAAATATTCGCTCCATTTTTTCAGTTTAATCTGGTCACAAAGATAAAAATAAATTCTCAATTTGGGAACTTTATTTCAGGTAGCGGTTTTAGTATGGTTGGTAACGTCTCGCAACGTCGAGTAGGCAAAGGGAGTTTCACTCTAAGCCTCTATACAGGACCGTGCTTGATAGTCTCCCATCACACGGCTCTTGTTATACAATTGAAGGTGTCTTTATTTTTTGGCAATCACTGTACCTTTAATCAGAAGCATCACCGGAGCAGCATCGGCATTGGTGGTAACTGTGATACTCTTGTTAAATTGGCCCATTGAAGCAGCATTATAGGTAGCAGCAACAATGGTGGATTTACCTGGCAAAACTGGTTCCTGCGAGTATTTCAGGTTGGTGCAACCACAACCGGCACGGGCCGTTTGAATCAGCAAAGGTTCTTTTCCATCGTTGGTCAGCTTAAACTCCGCTTCTTTGGGAATTCCCTGCTCAATTTCTCCAAAATCACTTACAATCTTATCCCAATTTGCCTTGGGTGCATTCGGATTAACTACCGGAACGGCTGGCGTTGCAACCGTTGCAGCAGCAGCAGCCACCGGTGAAGCGCTTTGTGCGAATGACTGGCCTATACCCAACGCCAGAATAACAGCAATAAAAAATAGATTCTTCATAATATGCATTTCTTAATTTTATTTTAGCAAAGATGGACTAAAAAATAATAGAAGATTAATAAGTCTGAAAAAAAAATCGCATCACTTGCTCATCGATGGCGGTGCATCTTCCGGCTTGGAACCCCATTTTTTATTTGGTTCCGGTCCCATTTCAAAAATCAGTGTACCACCATCGGTAATTTCCTTCTGCGAAATCCATACTTTATTCATGGATTTTCCATTTAAAATCGCCGATTGGATGTATTTATTCTTTTCAGAGTTATTATTGGCCTGAATAGTAAAGGTTTTGCCCTTACCCAAATCAACGATCACTTTTCCGAAAAGCGGACTACCAATGGTATAAGCTGTGCTTCCGGGTGTTACCGGATAAATTCCCATGGAACTCAAAACATACCACGATGAAAGTGATCCCATGTCTTCGTTTCCGCACAAACCTCCGGGACCGCTGCGGTAGAGTTCTTCGGTCACCTGCCTGGCACGCAATTGGGTTTTCCAGGGTTCACCGGCATAATCGTATAGGTAGGCAACATGGTGCGACGGCTGGTTTCCCTGCACATACTGACCAATCGTACCCACAACTCCCACGTATTTCGGAGGAGTAATATTCGGACTCATCTCAAAAAAAGTGTCCAGTTTGGCGGTAAAAGCTTTGTTTCCTCCGAACAGATTAATCAAACCTTGCGGATCGTGCTGAACCGACCAGATGTATTGCCAGGCATTCGATTCGGTGTAATGACGGTTCGGACGTTTACCAACCAGAAGCGGATCAAAATATTTGTACCAGGTATGTTCTCCCTCTGTCGCTATTTCCTGTTCACGCCCGTTCAATGTTTCCAGCCATGAACCGTCAACTTTTTTCGGGCGCATAAACTGAGTTTTCGAATCCCATAAATTTTGATAATTGTGTGCCCTTTTCATAAAAAGATTGTAATCTTCCTTCTTTCCGAGTTCCCTTGCCAACTGTGCGATACACCAATCGTCATAGGCCAGTTCCAGCGTATTTGGAACCGATTCGCTTACTTTGTCAACCGGCGTATATCCCAGTTCCATATAAAATTTCAGGCCAGATCTTCCGGCGGAATGTGGAACCGGAAGTCTGGGCTCTTCCAATGCTTTTTTGCGCATAGCTTCGTACAAAAAATTCACATCGTAATCGCGGTAACCTTTCATATAGGCATCCACAATAACCGGAATTAAATGGTCGCCAACCATAGCTTCACCAAAAACATTCAGGAAATGTTGTGCCGGAAGCCAGCCGTACTCTTTGGTTTTGGCCACAATTGACCGGATAATATCATTGACATGACCGGGTGCGGTGAGGGTTAACAGCGGATGTTGCGAACGATATGTATCCCAGCACGAAAAGGAACCGTAATAATCGAATCCTTTTGCTTCATGAATCTTTTTATCCGGCCCCATGTACTGCCCGTCAGCATCCTGTGAAATATATTGCGCCAGAAAAGAATGATACAGGGCCGTGTAGAAAATTTCCTTCTGATCGTTTGTGGCTCCGTCAATCTGAATGCGCGATAACTCCTTGTTCCAGATTTCGCGTGATTCGTTTCTGATCCGGTCAAAATCCCAATCCGGAATTTCGGCGTTCAGGTTCCTTCCGGCGCCTTCGACGCTGGTATAGGAAATCCCGACCTTTATCAGGATCCGTTCATCTTCCATCGTCCGGAATGTGACAAAGGCGCCGATATTTTTACCGGTCTCCGCATTTTTATAAGGCCAGATACTTCCACCTGACTCAGGTGTTTTGAGATCGTTATCAAACGTTCCGTAATACCTGAACGGTTTGCTGAATTCAGCTACAAAGTAAACTTTGCCCAATCCTGCACTTTTCACACCTTCGATCCGGTTATTATTCAGGATTTTTAGTTCCGATAACGCTTCGGAAGAATTACTTCCGATCTGATGCCCCAAATCCAGAATGATCCGGGAATTTTCAGCTTTTGGAAAGGTATAACGATGAAATCCTGCCCGTTGGGTGGAGGTCAGTTCAACTTTCACCTGGTAATCTTTCAGGAACACTGAATAATATCCCGGAGAAGCAATTTCGTCAGCGTGGTCAAATCGTGAGCGGTAACCTTCGTCCGGATTTTCCAACGCCCCTGGAACCGTTTGAAGTTTATCTCCAACCGTTGGCATCAGCATGACTTCACCACCATTCACCATACCTACACCACTCCAGTGCGTATGGCTAAATCCCATGATTGAGTTCTCGGAATAAATATATCCGGCGCAATAGGTCCAGCCTTGCGTGTTCATATCAGGACTGAGATGAACCATCGCGAATGGACGTGATGCCCCGGGGAAAGTGTGCCCGAAAAAATCGGTTCCCAGAAACGGATTGACATGATCAACCGGTGCTATCGGCTGTGCCTGGACTTTGTTTGACAAACCAGGCATAACAAACAGATTAACGGCTATCATTAAAATTATAATTCGATTCATATTTTTCAGTTTTACGTTTCTGAGGATCCAAAATTGTGGAACACGCCCCTGCATATTACTTTTCCTACCCTGAAATTGACTCCATTAACCACTGTAAATATCGGATATTGTTCACGTGCTGATTCGAGTCAACATCAAACCGACTGACTTTAAACTCCTTTATATGGTTTGAAGAGGTAATTGCCATAATCTTTTTAGTAATGTCAGAGAAATCGCATTGATCAAACTCTTTTGCGGACAGTTCTATTTGAAATATTTTTTCAGATCAATGTGTACATATTGACGTGCGGAAGCAGGTTCAGTATCTGTTGCATTGGCTACCCATATTTCGAGAGCTGTGGCGTCATACACCACATCGGCCAGATTTCCACCGGAAGCGACTGACTTTGATAATTTAATCATTTCAGGTGCACCGATACGACCATAATGTTCATCAAAGAACGTTGAGGCTATATCGTTTTTCATCGTGTAATAAGTTATATCATTATAAACTTTCGGAACATGAATATCCGTTTTGTCCATATCGGTCCATTTATGCCAACGAACGGAATCAGGAGTGGAAATCAAATACTTAAGCGCTGCTCCATCTTTAAGTTTTCCATCACCCACAAAAAAGTAATACCGTTTGATCAATTTAGAATTTTCAATTATTTTTTCTGCGTCCGAAAGACTTTTTGCATCGTACAACAGCTCCCTGAAAAGTATGGTAAAATGTTTCCCGTGCAAGTCATAAGGCAATTCACGCTCAGGCGATTCGCCTTTTTCTCCTATAACAATAGATTGGGCATTGATGCCTGTATGGCTGGACAACATCCCCGAAAACGTAATATTTGCATGTGCAATTCCGTTTGTGGGCTTATAAACAATGACTACAGGATAGTCCTGTAACCCTGCATCGGTTGAATAATCCAGATTCCTGATCTGGTACAGATGGCCATTAGTAGTCGCTTTTCCCCAGGCATCGACACCGCTACAGGCATAAGGTGAAATAAACGGGATAGCATGTGCCGCTTCAAGAAAACTCAAATCAATTCCTGAGCCTTCGGAAAATCCTTTCAGTTCTTCGATAAAACGTTTATCCATATATGGTTCATTCGTTTTCCAGGCAAGTAGTAAATTTTTTCGGCTACACAAAGTGCTGTCTTCTTTTTGTGCTGCATTGAGATACATTTGCATACTTTTTTTGGCTTTATCCTTTAGATGTTTCCCCAATTCAACACCCATTTGATGCGGTGTACCGCTAACCACAATTACTTCAATACGGTCGTCCCCATCTCCGACAAATTCACTAAATATCTTAGAATTCTGCCCTGAAACATTGATAAACAATCCCATCATCAGGCTCAACACCAATACAATTATCTTCATCTGTTTTATTTTATTTAATAAGTTCATCTATTTATTTTTTATCCAGATTACGGTAATACAAGTTTTTAGCTTCGATTTTCATACCCGGATTATGGCCCTGAACGGCGAAATGTCCGGTTTTGTATTCGGTATCGTCATAGGTCATTACTGGCTTTCCATTAATCCAGAACTGAATGTGATTGCCGACCATTTTAATCCGGTAGTCAAACCATTCGCCATCCTTAGTCAGCAGTTCAGTTGCTTTTCCGGTAGGTTTGCCCGGTTTCCATAACCAACCGGTATAGGCATCCTGATTGTGACAAATCTGAGCTTCATATCCACGCGGAAAACCATCGGGATTGTCAGCAGGCGGATTGGCCCGGAAATAAACTCCGCTATTGCTTTTTGAACCTTGATCAGCAGATATCCGGAAAGTGCCTTTCAATTCAAAATCAGAACAACTGGCATCGGTATAAATGTGCCCCATTCCGCCAATACCAACCAGAACTCCATCCTGAACCGACCATGTTGCTTTCCCATGAACGGTCCATCCGGATAAATCTTTGCCGTTAAATAAAGAAACCCATTTCGATTTGGCCTGACTTGTAGTAAAAAAACCAGTCAGGACCAGAACCACTGCTACTATTGAAATTTTTTTCATGATTTGTTGTTTTTTATGTTTATGCGAATCAAGAGTTGAAAATTATATATCGAAATGCCGAAGGCATGACAGATTAATGTTGACCTGACACGCTAAATTAGCTTAACCACACATACAGGAATAAAGTGATTAATGAAAGAATCCCCAAATGCAAACGCCAGTCGGTGATTCCTTCGAACCTGGTAATTTTATGACTGTAATTGATGGTTGTTTTGACCAGTTTTTCAGGGGCTGTTTTTTCAGTAAAAGCTGAAACGGTAAAGAGTACAGCTGTAATCAATATTTCAGCCCACAATCCGCGATAGCCAAAATTCAAGGTTAATTTATAATGAAGAAACGGGAATAGTTCTTTTCCGGTATCGGCACCAAGCAACTGATCAATTACAAAAATTGTAGCCAACACGACTCCTACCAGTACCGAAACACCAGCTGCTTTTAAAGTGACTTTCTTGCTGACTATTCCGAAGAAAATAGCCGGAAAAACCGGTATGACCAGATATGCTGTAATGGTTTGCAAATACTTGTACAAGCCTTCCTCATTCTTATAAACCAGGTAGGCGGCTCCAATTCCCAAAAACGAGACCAGTAAAATAATGTATCTCCCTAGTTTGACCTGTTTCTTTTCAGAAACACCCGGAATGAATTCAACCACAAAATCGCGGACAATCAGTGTTGAAACGGAATTCAGCACGGCAATCAGCGAAGTGACCAATGCAGCCATGAGCGAAGCCAACATCAGGCCGCGTAAACCACTTGGCAACAATTTATTCAGCAGAAGGACAAAAGTTTGTTTGGTAGCATCGCCCTGCAACTCGCCCGGAAACAAAGCAAAAGCAATAACGCCGGGCAAAGCAAAAATAAAGATGGGCAAAAGCTTCAGCAAAACTGCAAACATGGAACCCCACCGCGCGTTTTTAAGATCAGGAGCGGCAAGCACACGCTGAACATTGACCTGATCGATTCCCCAGTAAAAAATTCCGGCGTAAAAGGCTGTTGCCAGGATTCCCCAAAAAGGATAAACCGGATCGTCATAAGGTTTTCCGATAGTCATCATATCAGGCACTTTGGCCATCAGGCCGTCCCAACCGCCAACTTTATCCATTCCAATGAAAAGCATGATGGACGCGCCTCCAATCATAATTACCACCTGAATAACATCAGAATAAGCTACTGCTGTGAAACCACCGATCATCGTGAACAGCGCAACTGATATGCCGATAAGCAAAACGGTGGTCATCACATTCCATCCCAAAAGGCTGTTTAACACCAGCGCACCGGCAAACAGCGTAAAAGCCAGCTTGGTCATTACACTGATCACCAGCATCAATCCTGAAAAAAAAGTACGTGCCCGACGATTATACCTCAATTCCAAAAATTCAGGAATGGTGTAAATCTTGTTTTTCATGTAATACGGGAACAAGATGGCGCAGGCAAAACCCAATGTAATGGCGCAGGTTAACTCGACCGAACCGGCTGAAAGTCCATACCGGTATGAATCTCCGGAAAGACCAACCAAATGCTCAGCACCAATGTTGGTAGCAAAGAGCGATGCACCAATAACCGGCCATTTGATCGATCGACCACCCAGGAAAAAATTAATGCTGCTTTGTCCGGCTTTTTTGAGCCAGGCCATGTATAATCCAAATGAAAGGCTTCCTCCCATGACAACGGCCAGAACAATCCAGTCCAGAAAAGTTAGAGATAAACTCATTGTAAGTTGGTTAGTTTAAGAGTGCATTTTTTTAAATATTGAGTTTTCATAGGACTCCATTTCATTCCGTCCTATGCTTTCACATTTCGGGGCGTTGCCCCTTTAAAGTCCTGAAAGGACGACCTGTAACAGCACAGGGAATAACCCTGTGAATTAAGTTTTAGTCAAGTTTAGCCAAAATTTCAAGTCGTTGGATACATTGAATCATCGCTCTGACCGTATGATAATTTATTTTCCACGAATGTCCCATGTGTGTCCAGATGGGTTCTCCTTTGCGGGAAAGTAAAGGATACCACTCCCCGACCCTTTTATTCACCACTTTGTCTAACACAAAACGATGAACATTCTCGTATGCGTTCATATATTTTTCGTCGCCAAAAAGAATCACTCCATCAAGCAGTCCGATCAAGACTTCAGCCTGTTGCCAGAATTCTTTTTCCTTATCGTAAACTCCGCCTGAATGTGGCCCTTCCACAAAAACACCTCCAAATTCGGTGTCAATACCATTGTTCACTGTGTGTTCGAAAATAATCCGGAACAAATCGGAATAGTTTTTCGGATCAATTTTGAGAATTTCAAGCGCATGAATCAGCAACCAGGCAAATTCAGCATTGTGACCATAGCAGGTATTGTCGGTGGCATTGCCTTTTTGACCTTCTTCCGAGAAACGGTCCCATCCCCAGATGATATCGAATTTGATTTGAGGGGCAACTGTCCAATCCTTGAAAAACTGCGGAATCCCGGTTTTATAAACCGGATGAATGATGCGGTTGATCAGCAAATCAATATCTTCCAGCAATTTTCGCCGGTGTACGTCTTTGCCGGTAGCTTCGTATAGCGTGGTAAAAGCTTCCATCAGGTGCATGTGTACATCCAGTGTTTTCCGGTCACCACCCTGACTTCCGGGGCCGCAGAGCGTCCAGTCGCGGTGAAACATTTCCCAATAACCACCATACATGGTATCGGTGCAGTATTTCTGAATCAGGTCAAAAACCTTCTCGGCATATTCAATTCCGCGCTGATCGCCGGTTGCAAGGGTGTATTCACTCAGCGAATAGATGGCAAAACTATGTCCGTATATGATTTTCCGGTCGATCTTCACATTTCCCTTTCGGTCCATCATCCAGTAAAAACCGCCGAATTCTTTATCCCACATTTTATCGATCAGAAAATCGGCGCCATGTTTGGCCATTTCAGCATATTTTCCCTCGCCATAACCAGCCCGATGCGCTGAGGAAATGGTGTAAAGGCAACGGGTTTGGGCGATGAGCGACTTTTCATCTTCACCGGTATCTTTCCCATCCTTGTCAAAATGGGTGATAAAACCGCCGTTAACTTTGTCTATCATTCGGGAAGTCCAGAATGGTAAAAGCTCGTTAACCAGATGGTTTTCTGCCTCTTGTTTTAATGCTATTATTTCATTTCTGTTCATATTTGGTTAGTTTAGATACTGTGCCTCGTCTGAAATATTTTTTCTTGTTCCGTCAGGAACAAAAGGTCGGTAGAACAAAGATAAAAAAACACCTGTCTTTTGTCCCGTACGGGACAAAACATAACTGGAAATACCAACCTTCTACCGACCTATTTTCCCTACGGGAAATTTTCAAACAGCTCCTTGGTATAGATTTTAGATTCATTTCTCACTCAGTTTCTGATAAATAGCCAGCAAGAAATCGCGGTTATCGGCAGTCAGGTAATGCATTTCCCCGCCCATCCGGTTGAAGGTCTTGCAATAGCGCAGGTAATAGGCCGGATTATCCATAGGTGGCTCGCCATCCTTGTTCCAATCCCAGTCCGATTTGGCCAGGTCCACGATCAGCATATAATGGTTATCGATATGTGTACCTTCCTGAATCTTCAGATTTTGCGACATCGACAGCGCTTTTTCAAAAATCATGGGCGACATCACTGCAGAGCCGATCGACATGTAAACACCATAATCGAGATTGCTTACACTTTTGGCGAAACTCAGGAAATCATTCTGTGCCACCCGCCCTATTGCTGCCCCGTGGTTCATCGGATGATTGTAAATAATGTCGCAGCCAAACATCGGATGACCGGTAAATGGGATTCCCAATTCGTAAGCGCGGGCCTGAACCGAATATTTTTTGAACGGATGAGGAATTCTCATGAACCCTGCTTTCAAATTGAATTTTTGAATCACCCCGGCCAGGTCAATTGCAGCCGCGGCAAGATCAGGATTGATTCCTATTTGCTGAATGGCTTCTGCCTGCAAAAACGAAACTTCAGGTATTTGCAGACCTTCAAGTGAAATCATCTTTCCGACCGATTCACCGTATCCCAATCCTTCATAAGCTCCAACAATCAAGGCCAGATTGATATAGAAACCGGTGCTGTCCCATATTCCAAACTGCCCCAGTTCCACATTTTCCCGGACATCTTCACTTGATTTTCCCTGAAATGAGAACTCCCAGTCGTGAATGATACCTGCACCGTTTGTCGATAAATGAGTCACCCAACCTTCGTCCATCAGGGCAATTAAAGTTGGGGCCATTCCATTTTTGATGGTATGCGCTCCAAAGGTTAGCATGGCTGATTTCTTCTCCTGTCGGGCCAAGCGGATGCGGTCAGCCGTTTTTTCGATCAGCTGTTGCCCCAATTCAGAAAGATGGGCTGGTTTCCGGGTAACCGGAACCTGATCTTTTTCAATATAGACTTTATTCTTTCGTCCGCTTAATTTCTTGATATCAAGCAGGGCCCTGTCTAATTTTGGGTAAGGCATAATTGTTCCTATTTAATGTTTAACAAATCTAACAATTGCTGGTATTGCGAGAAGTCAGGAATAATAATATCGGCGCCTGCTTTAATCAGACGGGTACGTTTACTTTCATTCAGACCGTATCGCCTCAGTTCGTTACTGGCAATTCCAACAGAAATCCCGCCCCGTTTATTGGTTTCGCGCATTTCAACCGGGCCATCGCCAAAAGTGGCAACTTTTCCTGAAGCAGAATCGCCGATCATATCGAGGATACGGTCCAGAACAATTTTTTTAGCTTCTTTGGTCACATCACCAACTGCCCCGTAGATTCTTCCTTCGAACAGATGATCGTATCCTAAAACACGGGCTTCGCTTTTCACGTCTTCCTCGTCGGTACCGCTGGCCAGGTATAGTTTGATTCCTGCATCGTGTAATTTCTGAAGAAAAGTGACCGCATTTTTCAAGGTGAAATCTTCCAGTGAGAGTTCTCCCATCTCAAATTTCTTTTCGCGGACCTTCACCATTTCAAGCAACTCTTCGTTGTAGATTTGTTTGTACCCAAATTCGTCCAGAATCTGATCTTCAGGAACACATCCAAATTCACGAATTAAACCAATCAATCCCTGCATTTGTACCAGCGTCTGAATTCCGGTGGTTTTGTCGATGAAATCATTCACCCGGCTCTGCACTTTTTGGTACAACGCTTCGTCGGCCTCCAAATACTGATCGCCGAGAATCGCTTTCATCATCATCGGACCCATAATCAGTTCCCAGCCTTCTCGAAGTGTGGAAATCGTTCCGTCGTGGTCGAAGATGGCATGTTTGATCTGAAGCTTTTCTTCCCATTTGTTGACAATTTCAATCTCAGTACCTGCCAGGTAATTGGCATGACGCATATCTTCAGCCAGTTCTGAGGCAAAAATATAATCCGGATCCTGGCCTATCGCAAGGATTTCTTCCGGACTTGCAGTACCGCACTGGAATAATTTCTGCACCGTGACACCGGCCACAAAAGAGCCGACCTGAGCAGCAATATTCATCGGATAACCGGCAGCCAGTGAAGATGCGGCCCCGGCCAGATAACTGTCTCCGGCTCCAACGGTATCCACTTTCGAAAGGATCATCAATCCGGGTATTTCTGAAATGCCATTCTGATCAATCGTCAGCGATCCTTTGCTGCCACGGGTAATAAAAAGTGGTTTCTGGTAGCGTTTGAACAATTCTTTGGCTGATGACACCACTTCAGAATAAAGGACAATATCGTCAGGTTTTTTGTCGAGTCCGCACAACCGGGCAGCTTCGGTATCATTCATTTTCCGGATAGCGCCCGTGTAATAATCGTTGAAGTTGCGGCTGTCAACGATAAAGGTTTTTTCAGGAAATTGTTGGATCACCTCCACCAAACGCTTCTTAAAATAATCGATATGGATTCCTGAAGGAACCTGCTGGTTGATGATGATGACATCAACTTCCGGGATTTCCTGAATCAGGTTTGCTATCAGGCGATCCGCTGTCTCTTTCGACAAACAGTTGTAATTTCCAAAGTCCACCCGGTTCAACTCATTGTCGTTGATATACGGCTTGGCATAAGCATGGGTGTACCAGTTTTCTTCCTGAATGAGCAGATTTCGTGGTTCAATTCCGGTTTGTTTCATGACCCTGACCATTTCGGCTCCGAAAGGATCGGTGCCAATCACACCAAAAGCCCGGATATCTTTGATCTCCATCGCGGCCAGATTATTGGTTACATTGCCCGCGCCTCCCAAAGAATACCGCTGTTGTGCAACCGGTCTGGTAGCCTGGTTGGTCTCTACTGAAATTTCACTCATCGCCTCATCGATGAACCAATAGGCATCCAGGCAAAAATCTCCGACAACTGCTATTTTTACAGCGCTTATATCTTTCAGGATTTTTTGGATTTGTTCTTTTTTCATTTGAATATATGATTTAAGTTATTTTGTTGGATACATGTAAACAGCTGCATCGCCAGGTTCAACCTCGCTTGCGCTGGCGTATTCACTGGCAGGGATTAAAGTCCCGTCTTTCAGTACTTTCTTTACCGTTTCATCCGTACTAAGAATTAGCTTCATCGGATTTTTATAATCCCGGTTGACAATAACCAGGAACCTGTTTTTCCCATTTTCAAGAACGGAAACCACTGCTCCCTCTCCCACTGTTTCAAGTAGCTTGACCGGAGCTGGCAATTGCGATAACCTTTTTGTTTCGTTGGGGATATTTAAACCCGTTTGTGAAACAGAAATCACTTTTGCGCCTAAAAATACACCCGAAAAATTCTGAATTTCAGCACTTACTTTCTGCAGGCGATCGAACACCACCGTGCGTTTTCCCTGTGCATCGAGCGGGGATCCAAACCCCCTGAAGCTCCAGTATTCAATACCCTGGGCTCCATAAGCAAGGTTCACAAAAATCTGCAACCTCAGAGCCGCCAGAGTCGGAATTTCATGGACAAAGGTCTTTTCGGGATTGTAGGTTTTGTAGAGCTGATAGAAATCATTTAAGGTGGGTTGTTCAGAATCATCGGAATAGGCCAGATAGGAAGTGGTGAGCGCAAAAGCCCAGAATGGCCTGCCTTCGCTCCTGTACTTGTTGGCAAAAAACTCCATATTCTCGTACCATCGGTTATGCACCGATCCGTCAACTACCGGATAAAAATCAAAGGAAAGAAAAGGAGCAGGAAACATGCTGTCGAAGGTATCTATGTATTCCTTATAAGTCTTTGTACCAAACTTGTTCTTATTCGAGTTTATGTTCGGAAACAGGTTTACGAAGCTGTAATGCTTTGGATCAGCGGCTTTCAAACGTTTTTGCCAATCGGCCAATTCCTGAAATTGTGAACTGCCCGGCTCATCGCCCAGATAGTATCCTTCCAGCGCCGGATGATTTTTAAACCGTTGGGCTGTTTTCTCCGGATCACTTTTAAGTTCCGGACAGGAAATCATCAGTTTGATACCGGCTTTTCCTGCTGCATCAAGTGCAGTTGCAATGGCATCAGCAGATGAAAAAAAGGCGATGTCAATGTTCACCCCAACATCCTTCAGCTTTTTGTAGCTTTCAACTGAAACCTCCGTTTGAGAAATTCCGGCCCAGGACATCACCGGGATGATTCCACCCGGTTTTAATCGTTCCTGCGACAATCCCTCTCCAACAAAGGTTAAGGCAAAAATGACAAGTAGTATAATGTTCTTCATTTCGATCTATTTTTTTGTTGGGAACATGTAAATTGCTGCATCTCCAGGTTCAATTTCGGTGGTATTTGCATAGATGCCTGCCTTGACAACCGAACCATCTTTCAGTACTTTCTTCAACGTTTCATCACCCAAAATCGTCATGGACATGCTCTTCTCCAAATCGCGGTTCACCACTATAAAAAAGGTATTTGCACTATTTTCCAGAGTGGAAACCAATGCTCCTGCCCCCTCAGTTTCAAAGACTTTTATTGCAGCTGGCAAAGAGCTTAACTGCGTTGTTCCCCTGGGAATTACGACTCCGGTATGTCTTACCGAAACCACTTTTGCTCCCACAAAAACACCGGCCAAATTCTGAATTTCGGCATTCACCGCTTTGATCCGGTCGTAAACGACTGTCCGTTTGCCGTCCATTCCTATTGGAGCACAACGAAGTCCCTCCGACATCCAGTAAGCCCAATATTCCAGCCCTTGCGCACCATAAGCCAAATCGCTGTACAACTGAAGCCGGAGCGCCGGAATTGTGGGTATCGGATGAAGTTCATTGTACGAACTGGCCAAAGCAAAAGCCCAGAAAGGGGTATCCAGCTTTCTGGCCACTGCCGAAAATACTTCTAATCCATCGTACCAATTTTCATGAATACCTACCGACAGTATGGGATAGAAATCAAAAGAAAGCAACTGGCTTGGGACCTCTTTGGCAAAGGTACTGACATAATCAGCATAAGTGGCTGTCCCCAATGCTTCGGTTTTGGTGGTGTGTATGCTTGAAATCAGGTTCACAAAGCAAAAATGCCTGCTGTCAACCGCTGCAATCTTTTTGGCCCAGTCTCCCAATTCAGCAAAGTCTTTACGAACAGGCTCATCGCGCAAAAAGTAACCCGCCAATGCCGGATGATTCATAAACCTCCTGACCGTCTTTTCCGGATCAGTTTTCAATTCCGGACAGGAGGTAATCATCCGGATTCCTACCTGCTGTGCCAAATCCAGCGCTTGTTGCATGGCATCGGCATTCGGATAGTTGGACAGGTTCACATTGATCCCCATTTCCTTCAGCTCCATAAACCTTTCAATATTGGTTTCCCCGGCAGGAATACCGGCCCAGGCCATGATTGGAAGAGGCTGATCAGATTTTATCTTTTCCTGGGCTGTTAAGCTACCCATAGAGATAACCATAAGAGCACACAGCAGTATCATATTTCTCATTCGTTATTCATGTTTTTTTAATACTCGTTGACTATTTACTCATCGATGGCGGAGCGTCTTTTGGATCACTACCCCAATTCTTATTCGGTTCAGGTCCCATATCAAAAATGAGTTTACCACCATTTTCGATGACCGAATGATCGAACCAAGGCTTGTTTAAAGGCTGGCCATTCAAGGTTGCTGATTGAATATATTTGTTCTTTTTGGAATTATTGATGGTTTCAATCACAAACTCACCAGCTTTATTAAATGCTTTATCCAGATGAATGATTACTTTACTGAATTCAGGACTTCCGATGGTCCAGACGTTTTGGCCGGGTGCAACCGGGTAAAAGCCCATCGAGCTTAATACATACCAGGCCGACATTTGTCCCATATCCTCATTGCCGCATAATCCGTCAGGTCCCGAGCTGTATAAACTGTCAACCACAGTCCGGACTATATTTTGTGTTTTCCAGGGAGCGCCTGCGTAGTTGAACAAGTAGGCTGTATGATGGCTTGGTTCGTTTCCATGCGCATATTGCCCGATCAAACCTGTAATGTCGGAAACGGTACTTTTCACTTCAGAACTGATTGTAAAAAGAGAGTCCAGTCGCTCAATAAACCGCTTCCGCCCACCTTCCAGATGAATCAAACCCTGAACATCATGAGGAACAAACCAGGTATATTGCCAGGCATTCGCTTCGGTATAATGCCGGTCCTTTCCATGCCCGACAAAAGTTGGATCAAATGGGCTAAGCCACGAACCATCCAAGTGTTTCGGCCGTGCAAATCCGGTTTTGGTATCGATTATATTTTTGTAGTTCGCTGCCCTTTGTATAAATAGTTCGTAGTCGTCCGTTTTGCCAAGAGCTTTCGCCAACTGGGCGTCGCACCAGTCATTGTAGGCGTATTCCAGCGTTTTGGAAACCGATTCTTTCACCTCTTCTAACGGCACATATCCTAATTTCTTGTAGGACTCCAGGCCTGTTCGTCCTTCTGAGCGACAATCAACAGGAGGAGCCTCCATGGCATTCTTCCGAGCCGCTTCGTAAGCTTTCTCCAAATCGAAATTCCGGATTCCCTTCTGATATGCATCCAGAATGGCAGCAACCGGATGATCGCCGATCATATCGTTGGTATAACTGTTTCCAAACTGCTGTGGTGTGGGCATCCAGCCACCCTGTTCATACTGGGCAATCCACGTATTTATGGCATCATTGTTTCTCGTAGGCTCGATCAAAGTCAGCAAAGGCATTTCAGCCCTGAAGGTGTCCCAAAGCGAAAAATCACTGCGATAAGTAAAACCTTTTGCCGTGTGAACCTGATCGTCCAAACCCATGTATTTTCCATCCACATCGCCGAAAGTAGCCGGGAATAAAAGTGAGTGGTAGAGCGCTGTATAAAAGGTAACCAGCTTTTGTTTTGTATAGTTTTCATCGCTGGTTTTATCCATCTGAACATCGATTTTACTCAATGCCTGATTCCATTTCGCGGCAGCTTTTTCCATGACCTGATCAAAATTCCAGTCCGGTATTTCCTGGTCCAGATTCAGGCGTGCCTGGGCAATACTGGTGTAGGAGATTCCAACTTTAACTTCGATGGTTTCGTTTTCGGAAGTCACAAAATCGACAAACGCGCCAGCCCGTTTACCGGATGCTTCCTTTAATCCGGTTATCGTTTTTTCACTCCAGGTACCAAACGAACGGAAAGGCTTGCTGAATCTGGCACAGAAATATACATTCTGGTTATCTACAAATCCGTTTGAAAGTCGGTGTCCCACAATTTCGGTATTATTCACAATCTTCACCTGAGCGCCGGTACACCTATCGCCAATGCCATGATTCATATCGATCAGAATATGGGAATCATTGGACTTTGGAAAAGTATATTTATGAAATCCTGCCCTCTCGGAAACTGTTAACTCAGCTTTAATTCCGTAATCTTTCAGGATTACTGAATAATATCCAGGTGATGCCTGCTCTTCCTGATGCGAAAACACTGAACGGTATCCGGAACCGGGTTTCACTTTGCTTCCGGGTTCAATTTTAAGTTTTCCGGTTGTTGGCATCAGCAAAATATCGCCCCAGTCACCAGCTCCCATCCCACTCCGGTGTAAATGACTGAAACCCATGATGGAATTGTCACTGTAATGGTAACCCGAACACCAGTCCCAACCGCTGATATCGGTATCAGGTCCAAGCTGAACCATACCTCCGGGGAGAGCTGCTCCAGGAAAAGTATGTCCGTGGTAATCGGTTCCTATAAAAGGATTCACCAGATCAACAGGTTTTGTTTGAGCCAATGTTATTCCAGTCAGGCCGGTGAAGGCAAAAACCATTATTAATCGATATGGTAAGTATTTGATTTTGGTTTTCAACATTTTCATCATATATAAATTTTTGTGTTTCATTTCTTTATTTAGCAACTGTTTGAAAATTTCCTGTAAGGAAAAAATGTCGGTAGAAATGCTGATTTTCGCTCTTAGTTTTGTCCCATACGGGACAAAAGATATGCATATTTTTCATCCATTCTACCGACCTTTGGTTCCTAACGGAACCTTAAAACAAAATTTTAACATTCTCTTATTTCTTTTCCGTCGGAAACATATAAATGGCAACATCACCGGGATCCAGCTCCAACGAACTTTCGTAAGCGCTGGCCGGAACAATACTTCCGTCTTTCAGTACTTTCTGAAGCGTTTCGTCGCCTGCAACAATCAGATTAATTGAATTCAGAAAATCCTTGTTGACAATCACAACATAAGAATTCGCTCCATTTTCAAGAACTGACACCAAAGCCGATGCACCATTTGTTCCCAAAACATGAATGGCTTTTGGAAGATTAACCAGCCGAATAGTTCCAACCGGAATTTTTCCCAGTCCGGTATGTCTGACACTGATTACTTTCGCACCTAAAAATACCGGTGAGAGTGCCTGAATTTCAGCGCTCATTTGCTTAATCCGATCAAAGACAACCGTTCTTTTCCCCCGGGCATTGATTGATCCTCCCCGGTCATCTTCCTGGGCTGTTCCAGTTACAGGAGTTCTATCCCAGTATTCATAATAACATATTCCTTGAGCGCCATAGGCTAAATTACTGAACATCTGAACCCTCAAAGCAGCCAAAGACTGAGGGTTCAGATGTTCTTCGTCATAATTCGAGGTTAGGGCAAATGCCCAAAATGGCAAACCTTTTTTTCGGGATTCGGTGGAAATCAACTCCAGGTTTTCATACCAGGTTTTTGACAATCGGTTAGACATAACAGGATAATAGTCGAACGAAACAACCTGAACAGGTAATTGCTTCAGAAATTCATGCACGTAAACTTCATAACTTTCAGCGCCCAGAACCAAAGGACTTGCAAAATTTGGCCAGATATTTACATAAAGCAAATTCTTATTATCCACGGTTTGAATCCTTTTACACCAGGTACACAGTTCCGGAAAAAGTTTCATACTTGGCTCATCATAAATATAGTAACCTCCCATGGCCGGATGATTCATAAACAGCTTGGCAGTCTTCTCAGGTTCGCTCTTCAATTCAGGACACGAAATAAGTAGTTTGACACCTGCTTTTGCCGCCAGGTCCAAACCGGATTTCATGGCTGCAACATCAGGAAAGTTATCTATACAAAGATTTATACCTGCCTCCTTCAATTCGCTGAAACGTTCAGGATTAATTTGATCCATGGGAATAAAAGCATACGCAAGAACGGGCATCACGCCCCTGGACACTAATTTTTCCTGAGAAAAAAGAGATCCGGCTAGAAGGAATAAAAATGCTATAAGTGAAACTACCTTCTTCATTCTTTATTTTTTGGCTGTTGGGAACATAAATATGGAGGCA
>JAUXUF010000009.1 GCA_030684645.1 Bacteroidota bacterium
CTTGTCTGACAAATATGATGAGGCAATAAAATCATTAAATATCGGCCCAATTTATTATGTAACAGAGCTTATAGACAATTATTCCTATGACTTTACAAGCTCCTCAGTTAAAATTGATTTTGGACAGACTAATAAATATAATTATTTAGATGTTTATACAGAAGGCGGTGTTAGTAGAAATTATATGACACGGGGTTTAGAATCTGCTTTTAATCCTGAATTTAGAATAAGTAATATTGGTAATATTCCAAGACTTTTTGCAATGCCTGTAAACACCGCTGAAAAATCCTTTGCTCAACGAAAGGGTACTTATAAAGATAGGCCAGCATTTAAGTTAAGATATTATTTTAAATTTTGGCAATGTGATTCAAAATTTGGGACAGAAAATTTTGGCGGGTATAGATGTGACGTAGAAGTTGTTAAGGTTGAACTTATTGATGATATTGTAAACTACAAAAAAGCATACGACGTTGAGCCTGGAGAACAACCAGCCGGTGCTCAAAATAATTCTTCTTCAAATAATAGCAATTCAAATACAAACAATGATTCATCAAATAATAACCAAGAAACGAATACAGAAGCAGATAAAGGGATGTTATATGGAAACATAGGATGGAAAGCATTTGAACGAGGTGAGTTGGACAAATGTGTTGAACTAAGTAAGAAGGCATTAACTTTTAACCCAAATCTTTGTTTTATAAAATTCAATATTGCTTTAGTTCATTTAATTCAAGAAAAAGACGAGGCTCTTGATGAATATGTTGGTGCAATTGCAGACATCAAAGATGACAAAACACCAAAGAATACTTTATCAGGTGCAATTGAAGACATAAGAAATCAAAAAGTAAAGACACCAAACTTAAAGAATTTAAAAGACGTTGAGGACTTACTTTTTTCGGAATATAAAAAGTATTGACAGAAAAATACTGCCTACAACAACTAGGACTTCGTTGCGTGCATCGCACGAACAATGAAGTCCGGCTTGCACAGCCTGCCCCGTTTTTACGGGGGAACCTTCGGTAGTTTTTTTAGTCTATGGGTTTTGATGTAGCTTTTTATATTTTCAAGGGTCAAGCCGGGCGGCTTGCTGTTAGAATTCCAGGTTTTCGAGGTTTATTTCTCTCATTTAGGAGGCTTATCCCAAGGAATATTTCTCTTTTTTTAGCCCGATTCCTTGTTTTCTTACTCTTTTGGCTTTTTCAGGCATAGCTCCGCCAGGCCAATATTTTAGCTGTTTTATTTTTGTAGTCGTACGGTTTCCATGAGTTTTGCATGAG
The DNA here is from genome assembly GCA_030684645.1 of Bacteroidota bacterium. GTDB lineage: Bacteria > Bacteroidota > Bacteroidia > Bacteroidales > Prolixibacteraceae > Aquipluma. The sequence goes on from JAUXUF010000009.1 coordinate 1,278, forward strand.
AAGGCGGACCTCGTTTGGGCAGGATTTCCAGATTGACCATCGTTTGGGTTTTACAATGAGGGCAGAGTTTCGGGTTGTAAGGTTCCAGGATCCGGGGTTCGGCCAGTACTAACGCTTCTGGAGGAAACTGGTCCTTAATCAGCGGAATAGCCTCTTTTTTACCGGTGCTGCTCAATATGCCGAAATGCCGGATACGGACAAAACCCTTGGGTAAAATGTGCATAGAAAACCTGCGGATAAACTCGAGGACATCCAGTTTCATGACGCTCTTTTTGGCACCGTTCCGGTAATCCTTATAGCTGAAGGTCACCGTTTCCGGATCCACGTTTTTGATCCGGTGATTGCTGATGGCGATCTTATGGGTATACCTCCCCAGGTATTCAATCACGCTTTTGGGGCTACCAAAGGGTCGTTTGGCAAATACCACCCACTCTTTTTTGAACAGCTCATCGATCAGGGATTTATCCAGTTCAAGCCCCTTTGCTTTAATAGCTTCCACAAATTTAGCCCGGAATACCTTGCTCAGGGCTTTGACCGGGAACAAGTATTTGCCCTGGCTTTTGGCCGTTTTCCATTTTCCCTGTTTGGAGAGACCGCCACCGGGCACGATACAGTGCAAATGCGGATGAAGGCTCATCTGCTGCCCCCAGGTATGTAAGATGGAAATCATACCGGTGGCTGCTCCCAAGTTTTTGGGATTGTTTCCAAAGGTGCTGATGGTTCCCCAGGCGGCTTCAAACAACGCGTCGTAAACGGCTTTTGGCTGATATAATGCTAAAGTGTTCAGGGTATCGGGCAAGGTAAAGACCACGTGAAAATAAGGGACCGGCAGGAGCTCTGCTTCCCGGCTGGCGATCCAGCGTTCCCGGTTTTTGCCCTGGCATTTGGGGCAATGACGGTTCCGGCAGCTGTTATAGCTGATGCGAAGAATCCCGCAATCGGTACAGGCATCCACATGTCCGCCCAGGGCAGCAGTCCGGCAATTCTTAAGCGCACCCAATACCCGTACCTGCCAGGAATTGATCCGGGCA
>JAUXUF010000011.1 GCA_030684645.1 Bacteroidota bacterium
AGCCTCAACAAAAACGTTAAAAGGTCTGGAAATAAAATGTGAATTAGATGAAAACAAATATGATACAGGCATTAAAATTACAGATGAAGAAATGAAAATGATCAATTTAGAAAGAAATGATTTTCACGGAGAATGGAATTACACAATCAAGCCGAAACATAAACAAAATGACTAATTTAATTCGTTACAATAACTAAGGTAATCCAATATTCCTGAGGTACAAATTACTACTGATTTACAAATCCTATTTAAGATAAATACAAATCAATTATCTGGGTTAGATGTTCTGGTCAGAGAAAATGACGAAGTAACTTTTGTCCCTCCGATTTGAAGTACAAATGAATAGTTTTATCGAAACACAACTGATCCCGGTTTTCCGATTTCAAAGTCCCTAAAGCCAAAATCAGCCGTGCTGTATGTGTTTATTTTAAATATATTATTTCCATTTCCGGGAATCATCGGATAAAATGAAAGTGATAGCTGAAAGGTATTCAAAACCAGGTTTTCATTTTTGATTAAAACACCAATTCCAATCTGTGAGTACACTTTGCTTTTTTTAAATCCTGAAATTTCATCACCAAGCATACCCACTGAAAACGTAATGTAGGGTCCAAAACGGAATCCAATAAAATTCCAGGGGGCATACGATTGAGTTTGAACCGTTAACAAAAACCGGCTCGAACCATTTAATTCGGTTGTATGAAATCCAGCCAGCCCATAACCTTCATTGAGCGTTAAACTATCAGATTTAAAGCGGTTTAGGCCAATGGTGACCTGCGGCTTTACAAATTGCCTGAATTTCCATTTGCCTATTTCAATTAATCCTGTAAAATAATTGACCCCGGCGGATAGAACGCCTTCCTCAACTTTTGATGCATGAAAGAAGGTCCCGAATTCGATGTTGGAACTCACGTATCCCCAGGGAGAATAGTTGCCTGAAGAAATACGGGCCCCAAAATAGATGCGGCCGGTATGGTTTTTTTCCTGATAACCGGCAGTCAGGCTGAAAACCTTTCCTACTGGTACATCTTCAGTCAGACCAAATTTGAAAATATATTTATCCTGCACATATCTCCGCGATGATACTCCAATACTTGCCATATAGAAATTTTCGTCCGCAAACATGTGCTGGTTATCAAACAGTTCATTTGGTTTTTCAATATACCTGACCCGCAAAAAACGAAGTGTAGAAATGAAATTGGTTGTTCGTATATATTCTGTATTGCCTTTGAATAGTTGCATCGCATTACCCGCCCAAAAATCCTGGGAGTTAAACTTATATCTTAGCATTTCTGAATGAGAAATACTGGTCAGAATGGAATCATTGCGGAATTGCTGTTTGAAACTAATACCTGCTGCCCACTTGGCGAAGGGTGAAAAAAACGGACGATCAAAACTTAAACTTTTGTTGAAGTATTTATTTCCATCAATCCCATAGTGTAAAGTTGTTCTGATGTAGGTGTTTTTGATGTTTGGGATAGAGTAATTGGTATGAAATGCATTACTTCCATCGGTATATTTCCGGGTATAAGCCCCTTGAAACTCATGACCCAAGCCCAGAAAATTTTGATCAGTTAAATTTATGTTGGTGCTTGAAGTGGAAGTTCCACCTTTAGGAATAATGCTCCAGATGTCTAATTCCCGAATGAATACATCAACCGAGTCGGAGCCTTTTGCAGTAGCTTTCACGAAAAATGAAACATCGCGGATATAATTCATGCTACGAACTAATCGTTCTGATTCTTTGACCAGCAACGAATCAAATACTTGGTTTTGGTGGATAAGCAAGAGGTTGCGAATAGTAATCCGCTGTGATTTAATATGCAGATTATTCCCGGTTTTGGATATAAGGTTTTGATGTGATACAATGGTGTCGCCAATGGAGTAACCAAACGGGTCAAGCGTTTCAATGTTAATATGTCGGATGGTTTTTCCTTCGAAGGAGCTGTATGGCTTTTGTATCAGTTTTTTATAGGGTTTTTTTTTCTTTTTCGATGAGGTGGGAGCAACCGGTCTGAAAACTAACTGGTACATAAACTTAGTGAACTTGCTTCTTCCGGAATAGGCTTCAATATTTGTATAAAGATGGGTAGGTTCTTTTTTTACAGGTTTTTCCTGAGCAGATGCAAAATCATTGATCAAAATTGAAACAAAAAAGACTGTGAAAATAGTTTTGAACCGCATTTGCATTTTCCATTATTTAAGATTTTGCATGTACCTTTTTTATATCAGCCCAAGTTTATTTCTTTTCATCTGTTGCCTTAATTTCATCAGCTTTCTTAACAGCTGCTCTTGCCTTCTTATTAAAATATCCCTTTAAAAGGAAGTTGTGTTTGGCTGCTTCCATATTTTCATTTAATCCTTTGCTGCTTTTTTTAAGATTCACAATCGTCTGATCCAAATTTCGGGCAATGGTTGTATCCTGAATTAACCGGCCAAGAGTTCCCTCTCCGGAATTTATTTTAGACATAATCTCTGCAAGTTGTTGTGTAATAACTTCGGCATTACCCGCTGTAATCGACAAACTTAACATGATGGCATCCGTTTCGACAGGCTCTACTGAATAAAGTTCTTCTCCAACTCTTGCCAAAGGAGCATCAAAACTTCCCTGCGAAATGATTAAAAGCCGGTCGCCAATCAATCCTTCTGAACCTATCGCCACTTCGCTGTCCGATTTAATAAACTGCTTAACTTCCTTTCGAATCAACATATCTACCCTAACGGTGGAATCGTTGATGATGCTGATGTTATCGACAGTTCCCACATTTACTCCGGAAAAGCGGATATTATTTCCAACCTGTAATCCGCTAACATTGTAAAATGTTGTAGTAAGCTTAATTACCGGATTGAACAGGTTTTTTTGTTTCCCGATGATAAAAATGGTGAGTACAAAAAGGGCCAGTCCCCCTGCAACAAACATTCCTAAACGTACTTTAAATTTTGGTGTATGTGTATCCATGACAGTAAGTATTGAGTATTATTTAAAGAATGATTTGATTAACGGGTCAGGTGACTTTTCAAACTCTTCCAGTTGGCCTTCCTGGTAAACTTCCCCGTCTTTTAACATGATAATCCGGTTTGCGGTATTGCGGGCACATTCGATATCATGAGTAATGATAATGGATGAAGTTTTATATTTTTTCTGAACATCGTTGATAAGCATGCTTATTTCATCAGATGTTACCGGATCGAGTCCTGTTGTAGGTTCGTCGTAAAGCATGATCATCGGATCAACCACAATGGTACGTGCCAGACTAATTCTTTTTCGCATTCCTCCGGAAAGTTGTGAGGGCATTTTATGCAAGGCATCGGCCAAACCCACATTTTCCAGAACCTCCAGTATCATTTCCTGAATTTCTTTTTCATTCAGATTCTT
>JAUXUF010000019.1 GCA_030684645.1 Bacteroidota bacterium
CGTCAACGAGAGGGACATCCCCAAACAGCCGAACCAGATAAAAATAGCAATAAGCACGTAAGAATAAAGCTTCCCCTTTGAATTGTTTTTTCTTTGATGCATCAAAATCAACATTATCAATCCTAGAAAGAATATTGTTACTCTGTGCAATGGTTGTATAGGCGGAACGCCAAACCGTATTTACATAACTGTTAGTTGATGTTAAAGCGTCTTCGTTACATTCAATCCTCACAATTGGAGGATTGGATAACCTATCTGTAGTTCGCATATTATCTGTAGTAAGTTCACCCAAAGATAACATGGGCATATCATGCAAAGTTTGTAACCCGCTGTACATTCCAAAAGCTGCGGTTTCAAAATCACCTGCTGTTTTATAAAAGCCATTTTCATTGATTTGATTTTCAGGTTTCAAATTCAAAAAATCGCTGCACGAAGTAAACGCGAGCGCAATAATTAAAATTACAATATATTTTTTCATGGTATTATTTTTACTTTAGAAAGTTAATTGAACACCTAATGTATAAGTTCTGGGAAATGGATAAGTCATGTAATCAACACCAGTATTAACGATATTGTCACCCGCAGTACTTGATTCTGGGTCGTAACCAGGATAATCAGTGAATGTATATAAGTTGGCTACATTCGCATAAACAGATACACTGCCAAGCGATAATCTGGAAATAAGTCTTTCAGGCAGTTTATAGGAAAGGTTTACATTCTTAATCCTGGTAAAGGAAGAATCAAATAGAAAATGAGATGTAGAACTAAAGCCATAGGCATAATTATTTCTAATAGCTCGCGGCATAAATCCGTCGCCCGGATCATTTTCTGATTTCCACCTCCGGTCCACTAATGACAATTGATTTTGTACACCGGCAGAATTGAGTATTGTTTCACCTGATTGAAAATAAGTTTGTGAACCTTGAGAACCGTACAAACTCATGCTTAATGTTAAGTTTCCATAAGTAAACTTGTTATCGAAACCCCAGGTGAAATCAGGCCAGGGATCTCCAACAATTTTTTTATCGTTAGCATTGATCTTCCCATCTTTATTTACATCTTCAAATTTCAAGTCGCCTGGCTGTACATTTGGATTTTGGATGGGACTGTTTTTGACCTCCTCAGCATTTTGAAAGATACCAATTGCATTCATTAAGTAAAAACTGGATATAGGGTACCCAACTTGTGTAACCTGAAAACCAGAGGTTACCATTCTATCTGATCCGTTTGTTAATTTCAAAACTTTATTCTTGTTGGCACTAAATATAACACTGCTGTCCCAGCGAAATTTCTTTTTTTTGACATTAACCGTTTGTAAACCAATCTCAATACCTTTATTTTCTATATTTCCAATATTCTGTGTCGAAGAATTAAAACCGGAAGCGGCAGGCAGGTAAACTGCAAGTAATAAATTTGTTTTATTATTTTTATAGATATCGGCTGTCAAAGATATTCGTTCACTTAAAAGGCTTAAATCAAATCCCAGATTAATTTGTTTTGACTTTTCCCAGGTAAGATCATCATTTGACATACTACTTGGGACCAACCCAAGTTTTTTCGTATTATTTTCTACATATCCTGCAGTAGTGAGTAGGCCGATAGAAGTATAGTTGCCAATTTGGTTATTACCGGACAGACCGTAACTTGCCCTAAATTTCAAATTATCGATGAATTTCAGAGACTTCATAAAAGGTTCTTCTGATAGATTGTATCCTATTGAAAATGAAGGAAAATTCCCCCACTTGTTTTTTGCCCCAAAACGAGAGCTTCCATCCCGGCGAATTGTTGCCGTAAATAAATATTTACTATCGTATGAATAGTTGATCCTTGACATAAATGATAACATCGACCATTCAGCGACGAAATGAGTTCCTGCATTAACTATTCCCTCTGATAAATAGGTTACATATTCTGTAGGGAAATTGGAAGCACCTGCAGATAGTTGGTCATAACTGTCTTTTTGCGCAGTAAAACCTATAAGCGCATCAATCATGTGCCTTTTACTGAAGGTATGTTTAAAATTCAAGGTATTTTCATTCAACCAGTTTAAAGATTCTGATTTTGTGACACCTGCCGTAGCTGCATAGTTTTGGTTGCCATAATAGGGCACCTTTGAAGATCTCCAAAGCTTAATCACATTAGTCCCGTAATTAACACCTGCAGAGGTCTTTAATGTTAATCCGTCTAATATGCGGTACTCCAGATAATTATTCACTAATATATTTGCAACCTTTCGGTTATCCGAATATGAGTGAAGAACTTGCAGAGGATTAGCAAGCCACCCTAATCCATCAACAACATCTTTTTGATCAAAATAATAGCTCCCGTCTGCATTGTAAACGGGGATAGTAGGAGAAGCAGCCAAAACCATGTTTAAGATGGCTCCGGTTCCATAATGACCTTCTGTATTCGGAAACCGTCCATACCCATAGGATCCTGAGACGGAGGAACCAATTTTCAAATTCTTTAAGAGTTGAGAATCAACATTTGTCCTCATACTAAATCGCTGGTAATCAGAGGTAAGAATAATCCCTTGCTGGTTGAAATATCCGCCTGAAATAAAAAACTTAGTTCTTTCGTTCCCAAAGTTTGATGAAATTTGGTAATTCTGAACAGGTGCTATCCGGAAAATTACATCCTGCCAATCGGTATTCGTTGTAATTGATTCCGGATTTCTAAATTCAGGCCTTACTTGGACATATCCTGGCCTTTTTCCATTTGGGTCACTGGCAGATCCACCGGCATAAATCCAAGCGTTATCACGGCCCTGAGCCAAATACTCAGCATATTGCTGAGTATTCATCATACCAAGCTTGTGCTCTACCTCCTGAACACCATACGAAACATCAATGTTTATTTGAGATTTCCCAATTGTTCCTCGTTTGGTTGTAATAATGATGACTCCATTAGCTCCACGAGAGCCATAAATAGCTGTTGCCGAAGCATCTTTCAAAATTTCAATAGATTCTATGTCTGAAGGATTAATGGAAGCCAGTGGGTTTAGCCTGTTTTGTGTATTGTTGGCCATACCAGCTGAGGTAAAAGTGGCAGCACCGAATGATCTAAAATCAGATCCACCACCTCCAGCTCCAACGGCGAACCCATCAATAACATATAAGGGTTGGTTGCCACCGGTTATAGAATTGACTCCACGCACTAAAACATTGACATTACCTCCTGGGGCACCAGAGGTTTGTGTGATTTGAACCCCAGCTACTTTTCCCTGGAGCATTTGGTCGAAACTTATGGTTGAGGCTTGGATAATATCATCTCCCTTTACTGTGGATATCGAACCGGTAAGGTCTTTCTTCTTCTGTGATCCATAACCTACAGCTACTACTTCTTCCAAGCCAACAGTTTCTTCTTCAAACTTTATATTAATCACAGTTTTATTTGAGATGGCTATTTCCTGTCTCTTCATCCCAATAAAAGAAAATATCAAAATAGCATCGTCCGGAACATTCGAAAAAGAATAATTACCATTCACATCAGTAATTGTTCCCAGAGTAGTTCCCTTAACCAACACCGTAGCCCCAGGTAGGGTGTTGCCTACATTATCAAGGACTTGCCCCCTTATTGCCTTGGGTTGATTTGAAGATTCCTGTTCGGTCATTGATTGAGCTTCAATGCCAACTAAAACGCAAACCGCAAAGATGAACAAGAAAAAAAGTTTCTTGAATATGCGATCCTTTCTAAACCAAAAATCATTGTTTTTCATAAGAGTTACATTTTACTTATTAAATTAATACTAGTTTATGGCTTCTGCCAGATAATAATGCCTTTAATCAGGCTAGTAGAAAATATATCCATTATTAACATATATATTTATTTTGAATTTGCAAATCGTTTACTTGGTTTATAGAGAATTGCTTACTATTTTTTTATTTCAATTTTCAGTTCTTTTGCCCAACCTTCCTGTAAAAGAAAATATAATCTTGCATAATGCTTTTTATCCCAGCATTCCCGTGCAAAATCCAGATAAGGCTTATATTTCTCTGAATCCGGATTCTTTTGCCCAGCCAGTTGTTCCAGATTTTCCAACGAACGGTAAACTTGTTCAAGCCATTCTTCGGGTACTTCAAGTTCGCTGCAAGTAATATCCTGATTGGCGGATGAGCTTATAAAAACACGCAAATCATAAGGTGCAAGATCTAGTAATAGTGAACGACTTTTTTTATAGGTTTTATTTTCAACCAGATCGGTAATTTCACTTGCCTTTTTAAGTTTCAGATTGACTTTCAAGGATTTCGGCAGACTATTCAACACATAGAAATACATTTTCCCATCGACCACCTTCTGCCTGACCCTAATAGGATCAGTGATATTGGGGATATCATCAAATTTCACAGATGGCAGTGCCTGAAAAGCCTTGCTAAATTTCATCAATTCCTCTTCCATACCGTGAGTACCTATTAAAAATCCGCCCTTCACAATGCTGGTTGCGTCTAGGTAATTCAGTGAAAAGACATACGGTTCCAAACTGTTACACCCTGATGCATTTAAGGTTGAGACTCTCCATGCAACCTCGTTAACACCTATCGCTTTCAAGCCCTTTAAAGGATCTTCCCGGGCAATGGCATCTTCCCAGTAACGATCATGAATTGTCACCCGCATGTTTGATAAATCCTGCATGGAAGCTACTATTTCGGGAGCTGTCAGTACTGTGCGGTTTGCTTCTTTTGCTGGGAAAGAATAGTTCGAACGTGCCCAGCGTAAGTCAGCAGGGACATAGGTATAATTCATAACAATGTTTGGCTGGTCTTTATAGAGCTCAGGGTCAATTCCCATTTCCTTCATTACATCGACGGGATTTTCCGAAAGATAATCAGCCAACCGTTTATTATTGGTTAAATGGACAAAGACATTAAGCTTAAGTTTAAGGTCTGGACGATAAGAAGCCATGGTTTTGCTGACACTAGAATAATGCTCGTAAAGGATTTTGCACCTCCAATCAATCCATGCTATTTTGGCACTGGGATTGCTCATCAACCATTCATAACTTTCCTTGAAACGATTGTGATTTCCAAGAATATAGCAGGGTATTTTTATGCCTGCATTTTCCTGGAAACGTTGCAGATTGATATCATTATATCCTGAGGCTAACGATCCGAAAGAAAAAAGTTTGGGACGGGAAATCACCAATGATATCCCATCAAAGGCTGGTTCCGCAGAATAACGGTCACAAATTTCATCTACAATATCATTTACTGAGGACATGACCCTGGGATCGGCAGCGTTAAAATTTGGGTCAGCTCCATGCCAGTGTCCATACCAAAGTTCACCATCCTTATTGATATTGATGGCGGTTTCTTCTCCATGGTTAATTCTGGCTGTATCAGTCAGTGCATACTTGTTTAAGCTTGGTAATGTGTGGATGTGCAAACCTGCCGTGAATTTTATATTTTGCTCACCCAACCGTTTTAGCAGATAAGCTGTGTAGCCTTTAGGATGAGGACGTTGACCGCCATAGGATCCATCAACATCAGGTTGAAAAGGTTCAATAGAAGTTCCATATAACGGCCCGCTATACCATGCCAGTGGATATTCGAATTCTGACTGTCCTATAGATTTCATATAGTTAATCAGCCGGTCTGTTGCATTCATGAATCCTTTCTTGTCACTACTGGTTCCAAAACTTTCAAAAAGCACAGGATCTTCATAATACAGACCAGTGCTGCGGGAAGGAACACTACCAGAAAATCTACTTTCTTCAGAAGATATTCCGAAATCTTTAATCTTATAGATTTTAATGTCACTAACAGCTGCTGGATAGTTGTTTTCGGCAGTCATAAATATGAATGCTTGTCTTTTTTCGTGTGGCCAAAAAACGATCCGAAATTCTCTCATTTTGTTGGAAAGAGGGTACTCTTCTCCGGTCATGACCCCAGTCTGGGATTGGTAATCCTGATGCTTGTTAAAGTGCTGGAGTATGATTTCCATAGTCCTTGGCTTGTCATCTGGATAAGTAATGACTGCTAAATGCGGGACTTCGACTTCTGACACTTCAAAATCCACTGCAAACCGGTCATGAATTTTTAATCCGCCTTCTAAATATTTACCAATAGCACCAGAAATGACTTGAGTACCTCCGGCTTCTGCAATAGGTTTTATCTTTGCGACATCTACTTCAGTTACTAATTTAAGATTTGCAGATTTTTCAGTCAGCTTTTTGTATTTCTCCAAAACGTCGAATTGTTCCGCAACTTTTTTTATTTTGCCATCTTCAAGGTAATATAATGTAAAAGTATAAGTTCCGGGACTGGATATTTGAACAGGAACTTTTAAAACCTGATGGCTCAATTTTTCAATTGTTTGGTCGTCCAGTGCCTTCTTATCTACTACTTTGTTTGTGTTGTCAGTAATTGTAAATGAAAGGTCTTTTAAGATTATTCTTTCAACATCATGATTTTTCAGCGCCAAACGAATCTGGCTAGGTTCATCAACTGTCAAAAACGGATCGAGCAATGAAATATCAGCATCATAACTACCATATTTCAGAAAAACAAACTTTACTTCCTCATCCGTCAATTCGCGGTTATAGATGGTAAATTCATCAATTGCCGATTGACAAGAATGTTCGCCCTTTGCATTCCCTGCACCAATAAAAAAATTGGCGTGTGCTTTCGGGATCCATTCCGGTATCCAACCAATTGAAGAGGGTATCCCGTCAATGTATAAAAAAGGCCCTTTCCTGCAATTCCATGTAATCAAAAAATGATGCCACTCATTTTGCCAGCAATCAATTTTGTGGTAATTGACATATTTGTTGTAATATTTGTTGTAAAAGATACTGGAGTCCCATTTATTTTCTATACTGAACCGGATAAACTGCTTTTTATACATTTCAATTTTAAAACTATTGTTTCCCTGTGTATCACCACCATCTTCACTAAATAAGATGAGCGAAGAATCAGGGGAAGCTGCACCATTATCCTTTAACTTTATCCACATTCCGATTGACCCTTCTTTTTTGTCAATATTTTGATCTGCAGGATATTGAAGAACCTTTCCTGTTGAAAAAGATACGGCTTTTCCATTGATGCCATCTACTATATCTGGTTGATTTTGGTCATTTTCAGGTTTAGCTGTACCACTAACATTTGCTTGAAATCCATTGTCGAAAGTAAGCTGAAACAGTACTTGCAGTTTTTTTTCTTTTAATTCTTTTTTATCTTCAATCCGGTTCACAATAGCTTTCCCTTTTTCTATCTGTGGTTGATTTGAAATATCCAAAAGTCTAGTTGATTTGGCATTAATGTCAACTGAAGAGCAAATCACAAGCATAAGCAGAAAGATAATTTTTCTCCTTATTCGATATTTGTTAAAAAACATATTAGCATTTTTCATAAGATTAAAGCATTGTTTAAGTTATTGGAATATCAGTTTTGCTTGATTATGACAGACTCAATATTTAGAAAAGTTGCAACTTTTTCTAATGATTTGGCATAATGTCCAATCCCAAGTGCAAAATGATGGGTCGGGCCTTCACTGACCCATCGTTTCAGGAAGGTTTTAATGTCTGGCTTAAAATAGCCACGTGTATTGGTATTCCCGGTTGGTGGAATCGGACCACTAACAGATTCCCCTTCAGCAATAATGAATTTGAATTTACCTTCGTAAGTAGAAGAGATGGACAACATGGTAATGGGTCCTTCTTTGATCTTAAATTCGACACCTGCCCCATTGCCTGGTTTCCCATGATATTTTTTAAGGCTGCGTAAAACCGGTTTGCCGTCAGCAATCGAAATATTATGCGGTCCATCGTGCCCAACAAGTACAAATCCTTCATTAAAATCGATCGGATGAAATTCGGCAAAACTACCGCCAATGCCCAGACGGTCAAAAATAAACAGGGCGATTAAAGTTTTCAAGTCGGATTCGCCACACATCGGGATGTGTTTGGCAGTCAGTAACGAATTTCCAACAATCAGGTTCGACATTACTTTTCTAAGATCGCTTTCACAAGGCCCATCATAATAATAGGCCAATCCATCCAGATCATTTGTTTTAATAAAATTCTCCAATGCAACGCTTACCTTTGCCGCGATCCGTAAATCTTCAGCAGTGAGTTTCATGGAAATGGGGTCAGATACAGGTTCAGGCGTATCAAAAAAATCAAGAATTTGCACTTCCTC
>JAUXUF010000024.1 GCA_030684645.1 Bacteroidota bacterium
TCTGCCCAAAAGATCGTGGATAAAAGCATAGCTTATTATCATATGGATAAGCTGAACAATGCAAGTCTTGAATTCAAGTTCAGAAATGCCAGTTTTAAAATAAGTCAGAAGGAAGGAAAATATAAGTACGAAAGAAATTTCACCGATTCTACCGGCAATGTTCATGATGTTTTGAGTAATGATGGCTTTAAGCGGATGCTGAATGGTAAGGTATTGAAGCTTGATCAGAAGGATACTGATAAATATTCGCAGTCGCTCAATGCGGTCGTCTATTTTCTATATCTGCCTCTCAAACTGAATGATGCTTCGGTAGTAAAAAAATATCTTGGTGAAAGCCGTATCAAGGGTAAAACCTTTCACAAGCTTGAGATCTCATTTGATCAGAAACTGGGAGGAAGGGACCATAGCGATGTTTTTTATTACTGGTTTGATGCAGAAGACTATAGCATGGATCATTTTGCCTATAGTTCGGGTGGTAACCGGTTCAGGGAGGTTCTGAGATCTCAGAATGTTGATGGTGTGATCTTCCAGGATTATGTCAATTATCAATCACCTTTAGGGGACTCGATAACTCCCGTTTTGAAATATGATAGTCTATATGATGCGGGGAAATTAAGAGAGTTATCAAGGATCGAACTAAAAGATATCAGCATAAAATAACAATGCCTTTGTTTTTAATTCTGCTTATATTAAGTATTAGGGTGCACATAAACGCATTATTCTATTTTTACTATAGATAAATTAATTTAAACATTTATAATGCCGGTCAATCTCGACGCACTGATCCGTTATCATACTATTGATAATTGCCTTCAAAATCAATTCAGAAAATGGACCTGGGAAGACTTAGGCGAAGCTTGTTTTTTAGCATTAGATAACTTGCGTAATCGTTCTGAAAAATGTACTGTTAGCAAACGTACTATCGAAAATGATATACGGATAATGCGCAGTAAATTATTAGGATATAACGCTCCTATCACTTGTAAAAATAGCTTCTATTCATACAGCGATAAAAAATATTCTATACGAAACGCGACCTTATCGCAGAAAGATATTGAGAATATAACTCTGGCCGCAAAGATTTTGGGACAATATAAAGGGTTTTCTTTTTTTGAAGATTTGACAAGTGTTCTTGAAAAGATTGAAACCAGGGTGCAGGTGCGATTGTCAGAAAATTTGCAGAAAATCGTTCAGTTTGAACATATTCCTGAAAGTATTGGGATTGAATATATTCGTACTCTTATGGATATGATCACTTCCGGTCAGGTAGCGGAACTT
>JAUXUF010000145.1 GCA_030684645.1 Bacteroidota bacterium
GCGAAGATAAAATCAAAAAAAATACTTCATCCTGAATATATTACCGTGAAATAGTCAGACTCACTGAATAAAAGAATTTATTATTCAGTGAGTAGCCATTTCCAAACAGGCATTACCTTTATCCCCACATAATTGTGAGAAATAAAAGATTTTTCGATATTGAAGTAAAGTACTAATCCCTCCTTTAAATTATAGGTTTGCATGGCTTCCTGCAATCCCTGATATTCCCGTTCGTGATTGATTTCATTCAGCTGATATGTTATCTGAATGGCTTCAACAATATCCAGCCCTTCTTTGATCAAAAAATCACACTCTTTTTTTTCTGAATGATAATAAACAGCTTTTCCGCGCCTTAACAACTCCAGAAAGACAATATTTTCTAATATACGCCCCCTGTTTTCTGAAAAATTGAACCCTAAGCGGTGTGCAAACCCGGGATCAATGGTGTACACCTTTTTCGGGTTCATAATTTGTTTCTTAACCGAACAATCAAATTTATTCAGGTAAAAATAAAGGTACGACTGTTGGTAATAAAGGATATAATTCTTTATTGAACTCAGACTTTTTACTCCTGAAATTTTCTGCAAGATTGAATAAGAAAACAATTTCCCAATATTTGAGGCAAAGTATAAACCGATTTGTTTGATTTCATTCACTTGAGTTAAACTGTAACGGGAAATAATATCGCGGTATAAAATATCCTGAAAATAGTCATTAATCAGGTCAGTATCATTTTCTTTAACAACAAGCGGAAATCCTCCTGTTTCAAAATAGTTATTGAAATCTTTCAAAAGCAATGACTTTGATTTTGAACTTATCCGGTTAAGGTTGTAATTATTTCCGATGAACCTCAAATATTCTGAAAATGAAAAGGGGAATAGTTCAATCAATTTGTTGCGGCCAGTAAGGCTTGTGGAGATTTCGGAACTGAGAAGTTTTGCATTCGAACCCGTAACAAAAATTTTTATGCCCTGCTCATACATACGGTTAATAAACTTTTCCCAGTTATCAATATTCTGAATTTCATCGAGAAACAGAACAGGCTCTTTCCCGTAAACTTCCAGATGAAGGTTGTAAATATCTTCAAGTATTGAAATATCAGCAATTATCCGTTCATCATCGAAATTAAAATAGCAATATTCCGATTCCTTCAGGTTCATTTTTTCTTTAATGAGTAACAATAAGGATGATTTACCGCAGCGCCGAATACCTGAAATAATTACGATTTGGCTGGTTGTTATGTATTTATCCAGTTCTATGTCACGAGGAATCAGATGTTTTCTGCTGTTAAAAACATCTTTCTGGTCGAACATTATTTCTTTTAGTCTGTCTTTGATCATTGGAATTAATATAAATTGTTCGTTTGAAAAGAACAAATATATAAATAATTGTTCTTTTGAAAAGAATGATTTGTTGTTTTGTTTTTTTTGTTTGACGCAGTTCAACTTATTTTTGGTATCTGAATCGACCTCGTTTTTAACTTTGTGCCATCACCGTTTACCTGGCCCGCGAAAAGAAGTCCTACTGGATCACACTCATTCCTGCTCTGTTTGTGACCACGGTAACCACCAGTTACCTGCTGTTTGCTCCGGAAGGATTTGGATTATCATATACGATTTCGCTTTCGGTCGGATTAATTACCGCAATGGGCTGAACACCTGTCTCTATATCCAATAGCTTTTCAGTTATTCATTTTTGGCCTATGTTTTTGAATACTTAGGGACTACTAATGAAATGAATTAAATCATGGGCATTTGGAGTCTCTGATGATTTTATAATAGCTTACCTGTAAATCTTATGCCCGCGAATATCCAAACTTCCTTCTTTTTCGAGGGTTTTTACCGATCGGATAACAGTTTCGACACGCAATCCGGTTAGGTCGGCAATATGCTGCCGGGTAAGGCTGACTTCAAATTTCTGTTCATCCGGAACACCTTCCTCTTTTTTCAGGTAATCAATCAGGCTTAAAATGCGGTGTTCGGGTTTAAAACTCGAGATTTCTTTCAGGAGCATCGATTTGTAAAGTAGCCGGGTAGCCAGCATCCTGGTGATCATGAGATGAATTTCCGGATTTTCTTTCAGGAGTTTGAGAAATTTGGCTTTAGATAGTTTGTACAAACACGTATTTTCTTCGGCAGCCGTACAGGCCGGATAATTGGAATCGGTAAAAAGAGGCGGTTCACCAAAACTTTGACCAGCTTCAAACATTCCCTGGGTAAACAGTTTCCCTTCAGCGTTCAGGTTAAACATCTTTATCTTCCCGGTTTTCACCTGGAAATAGCTGGCTACCCGATCTTTCTCATGAAAAAGAAATGCTCCCTTTTCAAGCTTCAATTCCACCGCACCATATTGAACAAGAATCGTTTCGTCAATCATAACTTCGTCTTTTTCGAAATCTAATTTATTACACTCTGCAAAGTCATTTTTGAGACCTCAGAGAGGTCTGATGTTTATAGAAATGATGACGCTGGTAAAACATTCGACCCCGGTGGGGTCGCACCATCGATCCGGACATTCATTTCTATAAACATGTGAAACCTCTGGTTTCAACCATACACCTTTGATCATTCCCAGTTTCATATTGTCGAAGTAAGCTCAAAATTACATCAAATTAATAATTAAAGAGGTTTTAATCTTTTATGTCTGTTGGCTACATGTCTTGAAATCGTCTAAAATCGCATTCAATACATTTAATAACAGCTATTTAATTGATTTCAGCCTTTATGATCCTGCTCATAAAAGTAGGCATTTTACCCGAACTATATTTGTTCCGGAACATTGAATTTCAAGATAACCTATTTATAAATTAAAATTTAAGTGTAATGAACATTCGAAAATTATGGTTTGGGTTTATAGCGGTCATGGTCGTTAGTTTTGGGGTACTGGGGTACTTCGGAATTGAAATTTACCATCAGGCGCCGCCTATTCCTGACAAAGTTGTTACTGCTGACGGAACGGTTCTGTTTACCGGTCAGGATATCCGCGACGGACAAAACATTTGGCAGTCGATTGGCGGACAGGAGTTGGGAAGTGTCTGGGGGCACGGTGCATACCAGGCGCCCGACTGGACTGCCGACTGGCTGCACAAGGAAGCTATTGCAATGTTGGACGTCCTGTCTATGGAGAAATTCGCTAAGAAATTCTCTGAAATTGACCCGGCTGATCAGGCTTACCTGAAAATTAAACTTCAGCAGGAAATCAGGAAGAATACCTTCAGTACATCGGATAAATCGATTTCAGTGAGCGCTGTACGGGCTTTGGCAATTAAGAATACCAGTGCATTTTATTCCGGTTTGTTTACCAACAATCCTGAAATGGCGAAGTTGCGAGAAAACTATTCCGTTCCTGAAAATTCGATCAAATCACAGGACCGGATGGACAAGATGACAGCCTTCTTTTGGTGGGCTTCGTGGTCTTGTGTAACCGAACGTCCGAACAGTGATCTGACTTACACGCACAACTGGCCGCACGAAGAGTTGGTTGGAAACATTGCTACCGGCGATCTTCATATCTGGACCGGTTTCAGCGTGATCATTTTGCTGTTGGGAATTGCTTTAATGGCTTATCAGTATGCCCGTTCGCGCGACAATGAGGAACATATTGAAATGCCGGCAGTAAATCCGCTGCTGACGATGATGTCAACTCCTTCGATGAAAGCCACCCTGAAATATTTTGTCATCGTTACTGCACTGATTTTGGTTCAGGTGATTATGGGTGTTATTACTGCCCACTTCGGTGTTGAAGGACATTCTTTTTACGGGCTAAACCTCGATACTATTTTACCGTATTCGGTTTCACGTACCTGGCACGTGCAGCTGGCTATTTTCTGGATAGCAACTTCATGGTTGGCTACCGGTTTATATATTGCTCCGGCTGTATCAGGATATGAACCGAAGTTTCAGCGACTGGGTGTCAACGTACTTTTTGGCGCATTGCTTGTGATTGTTGTTGGTTCATTGGCTGGCCAATGGATGGGCGTGATGCAGAAACTGGGTCTGGCCGAAAATTTCTGGTTCGGACATCAGGGATATGAATACGTTGATCTGGGCCGTTTCTGGCAGATTTTCCTGTTCGCAGGTTTGTTTATCTGGCTGGCATTAATGGTTCGTCCGTTGATCCCAATCCTGAAAACCCCTTCGGAAAGCCGCAACCTGATCATTCTTTTCGTGGTTGCTTCGGCTGCCATAGGCTCGTTTTACGGCGCCGGCCTGATGTGGGGACAACAAACCAACCTGGCCATTGCCGAATACTGGCGCTGGTGGGTGGTTCACCTCTGGGTTGAAGGTTTCTTTGAAGTTTTTGCCGCTGTTGTTTCAGCCTTTATTTTCGTGCAGCTGGGTTTGTTGCGTGTCAAAACGGCTACCACAGCGGTACTGCTTTCCACCATTATCTTCCTGGGCGGTGGTATTATCGGAACTTTCCATCATCTCTATTTCACCGGAACGCCAACAGCTATCCTGGCGCTAGGCGCAACCTTCAGCGCACTCGAAGTAGTTCCGCTGGTGCTGATGGGCTTCGAAGTATGGCATAACTTTAAGCTGAGCAAACATACCAACTGGCTGACTGCTTACCGCTGGCCTATTTACGGATTAATTTCCGTGGCATTCTGGAATTTAGTCGGCGCCGGTATATTCGGATTCCTGATCAATCCACCTACAGCTTTATATTATATGCAAGGTTTGAATACAACAGCAGTTCACGGGCATACGGCTTTGTTTGGCGTGTACGGAATGCTGGGTATTTCGCTGATGTTGTTTGTTCTCCGGAACATGTGGGTGAAAAGTGTATGGAACGATAAACCGTTGTTTATTGCATTCTGGGCGATTAACATCGGGCTTGCTCTGATGGTATTGATCAGTGTATTGCCGGTTGGTTTGCTTCAGACGGTTGCCAGCGTGAAATATGGCATGTGGTACGCCCGTTCGTCCGAATTCCTTCAACAACCTTTTATGCAAACACTTCGCTGGCTGCGGGTGGTTGGTGATACCATCTTTGCCGTCGGAGTACTGGCACTTGTCTATTTTGTAGCCGGACTGCTGTTTGGCTGGTCGGTTCAAAAAGAAGAAAAATAGAATAAAGAGTTTATTAACCACGGAGAACACGGAGAAATCACAGAGGTTAGAAAGAACAATCTTTCACTCTGTTGACTCCGTGAAAACTCTGTGCTCTCTGTGGTTTTATATTGGGAAAAATAATAAACACAACAAATATTATGGAAAACATTAGAAATAAATCAGTAGGTGAGATCGTGAAACTGGATTTCAGGGCTGCCGATGTGTTCAGCAGTTATGGAATTGATTTTTGCTGCGGAGGAAAAATATCGTTGGCCGAAGCTTGTGTAAACGGAAAATGTGACGAAACAAAAGTCATCGGTGCTTTGGATGCATTAAAAAACCAAACAGGATCAGCAGTTCATGATTTTGACAGCTGGAACATTGGGTTCCTGGCCGATTACATTCAGAATACACATCACCAGTACGTGAGCAAAGCCATTCCGCAAATTTTGCCATTGGCGCAGAAAGTGGCCGATGTGCATGGAGAACATCATTCGGAAGTTATCCGGATTAATGAATTGTTTCAGGATTTGGCCGAAGAATTACTGTCGCATATGCAGAAGGAAGAACTAATTCTTTTTCCGTATATCAAGGAACTCGTTGCTTCCAAATCAGATGGAAATTGCGCGGGTGATTCCTGTTTCGGAACAGTTGCCGGTCCTATTTCTGTCATGGAGCAAGAACATGAAAATGCCGGAGTAATACTGAAAGAACTTTTCCGTTTGAGCGATGGATATACCGTTCCGGATGACGCCTGCAATACCTTCCGGGTTCTTTTCGGTAAAATGAAAGAGTTTGAAGACGATTTGCACCGGCATATTCACCTGGAAAACAATATTCTGTTTCCTAAAGCCATCATGCTTGAACAGGCTTTACAAGTGGTGTAGGCAAATAGCTTTTAAACAATTATAGATCTATTAGAAATCCTGAATTCGCTTTTTGCGGGTTCAGGATTTTGCAGAATTTGCCTGGGCGCAGCTGGAACCAGAGGAAGGTAAATATGATTTCAAATGGCTTGACCGATCCTTGCAGCTGGCCGCCAGATATAATCTGAAGGTGATCTTGTGTACTTCAACTAGTAAAGCCCGCTCCTGTTTCCAGAAACGGGCTTTACAATTGTTTTGAATGATTATTTTACCTTCATTTCGCCCAGGGTAACCGACTTGGCAGCACTTCCGGCCGATGATCCGAAGTAGTAACTGTAGATTTGAGTCAGTGTAGCGCTAAGTACACCCAGAATGTAAAGTACGATATCTCTGCTCTCAGTGGTAATACTACTTGGTTTAAAAATGAGAATATAAAAAAACAGCAGTGTGATTGCTGTAGTGCCAATGGCTAATACATGCATCGTGTTTTTGGTCCACCAGGTCGCATGCTCACTGGATAGAACCTTAACTTCGCGTTGCCGGGCACTGCTGATGTCTCCCAAAATCATTTGCTGTTCTTCGTTGGAAAGTTTTTTCATATCCAACTGAAACTGAATTTCCGATTTCCGGATTTCATTTTCGAGCTGCATTTTTTCTTCTTTGGTTGTAATCACGTTGTCGAGCACTTTGCCCACCGAATCGACGAGCGTATTGGCTCCTGATGAAAAAAGATCTTTAATAAATCCCATGGTCAATTGTTTGTTTAGTTTTCACCTAATGCACGACAAATCCACCCATAAAAGTATTTCTGGCTGGTTGGCCTTTTCTTTACAATATGGATGTAACGAGCAATTTTGGCAACTGTAAATGCAGCCAGAAAATGTTCGGAATTAAAAGAGTTTAGGCTTTCGATGGATTTAGGACCGATCACCCCGTCGGTTTTGATACTTAGGACCATCTGAGCGAGAGAGGCGCTCGTTCCTGTTCCTGCATTCACGCCAAAGTCGAAAATCGATTCTGCAACCTGTTGGTCATTGATCTCGTCGCCTTTGATTTTGTTCCAGAAAAGATCACGGTAAAATTTTGAGACATCCTGCTGAAGTTCTTCGTCTTTGTCGAGGTTGCCCGGAAAACCCGATTGACGTTTCAGCATATCAACCTTTGTCCAGCCATTCCATTTACTGTGAATTTTGCGGGCAACACCTTTGTAGGTTTCGCCACCCGGATCATCCGGATCGTTGACATAGCCTCCTTCATGGGCCATCACCAACTCAAATGCTTTGGTAAAATCTGCCATAAAAAATTGTTTTTAGTGGATAAGTTTATTTAGTAATGGAATTAATTATCTACAAAAGGTACGACGATTTTTTTAATTTATTTTCTGATGTTCCATATTTTTGCTTTTCAGCAAGACAATTGGACACCCCGTTGGGTAAAAAAAGACCCGTTCCGCATACCGAAACGAGTCTTTTTTTAACATCTTATTTTTTTTCTCTAATTCAACCCTCTGCGTTTCAGCAATGGTTCGATCGATGGTCCCTGACCGCGGAAGTTTTTGTAAACAACCATTCCTTCGTCCGATCCTGATTTGGTCAGTAGCGTGCGGAATCTGGCAGCCAACTCAGGGTTGAAAATATTTCCGCTTTGTTTGAAGGCATCAAATGCATCGGCATCGAGCACTGCAGCCCAGATGTAAACGTAGTATCCGGCCGAATATCCTCCGGAGAAAATATGGGTGAAATAGGTACTACGGTACCGGGGCTCAATCTCGCTAATCAAACCGATTTTATCCATCGAAGCTTTTTCGAAAGTCAGTACATCGCCGGCTGAATCCGTTGTGTGGTAGTCCATATCGAGCAACGAAGCTGCCAGGTATTCAACGGTTTCGAAGCCCTGGTTGAATTGTGAACTTTTTTCAAGCTTGCTGATTAATTCTTCAGGAATAACTTCACCCGTTTGGTAATGTTTGGCGTAAACGCGAAGGACTTCAGGCTCAGAAGCCCAATTTTCCATGATTTGTGAAGGAAGTTCGACAAAATCGTGAGGTACACTTCTGGAAGTGCGGCGGTAGGGGCCATCGGTAAACAGGGAATGAAGGGCGTGTCCCGATTCGTGGAACAGCGTGGTTACCTCCTCGAAACTGAGTAAGGCAGGAGCATCGCCGGAAGGACGGGTAAAGTTACAAACGATGGAAACTACAGGTGTAATTTTTTCTCCGTTTTTATAGGACTGAGAGCGGAATCCGGTGCACCAGGCGCCCGCGTTTTTACCTGCTCGCGGGTGAAAATCCATGTAAAAAACACCAATGTGTTTCCCATCAGCTTCCTGAACCTCGTAAGTCCTGACTTCTTCGTTATAAACCGGAAGGTCGGTTCGTTTAATGAATTTGATCCCATAGAGTTTGTTGGCGACATAAATCATTCCATCAACCACATTGTCGAGTTTGAAGTATGGTTTCAATTGTGCTTCGTCGAGGTCGAATTTGGCTTTACGGACTTTTTCGGCATAATACCACCAGTCCCACATTTCAAGTTTGAATTTTCCACCTTCACTATTAATCATGGCTTGCATTTCATCGCGCTCTTTTTTTGCCCTTTCGATAGCAGGATTCCACAGTTTCATCAGGAAATTATTTATGGTTTCAGGTGTTTTAGCCATGTTCACATCCACCGTATAGGCTGCATGATTGGCATATCCCAACAGTTTGGCGCGCTGATCGCGAAGGCTTACGATTTTACCTATGATTTCTTTGTTGTCGTTTGCATTGTTATTATTTCCGCGACTGATGTATCCACGATAAAGTTTTTCGCGCAATTCCCGGTTTTGGGCATATTACAGGAATGGAATCATGCTGGGTTTTTGTAAGGTAAATACCCATTTGCCTTCCATTTTGTCTTTCCTGGCCTGATCGGCAGCTGCAGTAATTACTTCGGCTGACAAACCTTTCAGATCGGCTTCATTATCAACCACCAATTTGAAATTTTTGTTGGTTTCGGCTAAATTATTTTCACCGTATTTAAGGCTCAGCATCGAAAGTTCATCGTTCATTTTACGTAGTTCTGCCTGTTTTTCGTCGGAAAGGTTGGCGCCATTGCGTTCAAAATCCTGATAGTATTTTTCAACGGCCCGCAACTGCTCGTGGTTCAGGTTCATTTCATTGCGTTTGTCGTAAACCGTTTTTACACGTTTAAACAATTCTTTGTTCAACGAAATGTTATCGCGGTGAGCCGACATTTTTGGTGTGATCTGACGGGCCAAAGCCTGCATCTGGTCGTTGGTGTTGGCCGAATTCAGGTTTGAAAAGATAGATGCTTTCTGAAGCAGTTCTCCCGATTGGTCTAAAGCAAGGATGGTATTGTCGAAAGTTGGTTCTTCCTTTTTGTCGGTAATGGATTTTATCTCAGCTTGTTGTTCCGAAATTCCAGCCTCAATCGCCGGTAGAAAATGTTCCAGTTTTATTTCATTGAATGGCGGAACCTGAAATGGAGTTTTGTAATCATTAAAGAATGGATTACTCATGTCTTTATTTTGTCCTGAAGTTGTGTTGTACGAACTAATGATCAGTGCAATCGCAACGATGGATGTTCCTATTGTTTTCATTTGAGTAAGGTATAGATTAGAATTTGACCGGAAATATAGAGATTATGATTTATTTCAAAGCTGATAAAAGTCGTTAAATTATAGTCTGAACATGATTTATTTCAGGAAAGTTGGATCTTTAGTTTAAAGGTGCAGCGCACCAAAATATTTGTAGAAAAAATCATCGTAGCCGGAACGCAAGGTGCAGCGCACCGGAATATCTATTCCCAATTTCTGACATCATCAAAAAACTCAAATACATATTCATTCTTGAACTCAATTTCATTTTTCCTGAGTATCTCCAGATATTCTTCTCTAAATGATTTTTTCTGATGATGTGTTTCCTGATTTCTAATGTATTTAACCACAGCATCAATCTGAGAATGAGAATAAGTGAAGGTTCCGTATCCTTTTTGCCAGTCAAATTTGAGTTTAGATAAATTTTCCTTCTTAATCCAGCCATTGCTGGATGTTTTAATCTCTTCAACCAGATTGGGTACCAGTTGGTTGATGTTGTATCCGATAAAGATATGGATATGATCGGGCATCGAGTTAATGGCCAAAAGTTTATGTTTGTGGTTCTGGATAATACCGGTAATATACATTTCTAATTGATTTTTCCATGATTTTTTAATCAGGGCATCTCTGTTTTTTACTGCAAAGACGAGGTGAAAATAGCATTGTGTATAAGTATTTGCCATAGGAAAAAATATTACGGTGCTCTGCACCTAAGTTCGTGAAATTCTTGATGATCTACAAATATCTTCGGTGCTCTGCACCTTTGGTTTTCGGTCTGCGATTAGTTTCAACAATTATTAGCGGTACTCTGTAACTCTTTCCTACATTTTGTTTTTGCTTTAAACTGGAAACAGAAAAATATTGTTTATGGCAGTTCTTGTTCTCATTCGGTGCAGAGCACCAAAATATTTGTAGCAAATGATATAGAACGATTTCTGAAGGTGCAGCGCACCGAAATATTGTCGTTGGACACACTTCAATTTGTTCCTATTTTACCATTCATTTTTCTTCCCATCCCTCTAAATTTTATTTACTTTTGCCGGTCATCGAATTTCAGACCTAAAAGCATTTATCATGAATATATCATACCGCTGGTTAAAAGAATACATCAATCTTGAATATACTGCAGATGAAGTATCTGCTTTTTTGACTGAGATCGGATTGGAAGTCGGAAGCATGGAGGAAGTGGAAACCATCAAAGGTGGGTTGCGCGGATTAGTGATTGGTGAAGTTCTGACTTGTGAGCAACATCCCGATTCGGATCACCTGAGCAAAACGACTGTCAATATTGGGAATGGCGAAATTTTACCCATTGTTTGCGGCGCACAGAATGTGGCAGCAGGTCAGAAAGTCGTGGTTGCAACTATCGGAACTACGTTATACGATGGCGACAGTGAATTCAAAATAAAAAAATCAAAAATCAGGGGCGAAGTTTCCGAAGGGATGATTTGTGCCGAAGATGAAATTGGATTGGGATCCAGTCATGACGGAATCATGGTGCTTGATGCCACTGCAGTTCCCGGAACTCAGGCCAGCAAATATTTCAGGATCGAATCGGATTTTATGCTGGAAGTGGATCTGACGCCTAACCGCATCGACAGCGCTTCGCACATTGGCATTGCCCGCGACCTGGCAGCATATATCAAACAAAAACACCCAATCAGCTATCACCGGCCTTCGGTTGATGCTTTTAAAGTAGATAACCATTCGCTCGAAATTCCTGTTGAGGTTCTAAATTCGGAAGCTTGCCCAAGATATTCAGGAGTTACCGTATCGAATGTGGTGGTAAAAGAATCTCCGGAATGGTTGAAAAACAGACTTAAACTTATTGGGTTAAAGCCAATTAATAATATTGTTGACGTAGCTAATTTTGTGCTTTTCGAAACTGGTCAGCCGCTTCATACCTTTGATGCTGCTGAAATAAAGGGAGGAAAAGTTGTGGTCCGTACCTCGGGCGCAGGAGCCAAATTTGTAACGCTCGATGGTATTGAACGGGAAATGCATCCTGACGACCTGATGATTTGCAACGATTCTGAAAGCATGTGCATTGCAGGAGTATTTGGTGGCTTGCATTCAGGAGTAAAAGACTCAACTACCAGCATTTTTATCGAAAGTGCCTGGTTTGATTCGGTTTACATTCGCAAAACCGCCCGTCGCCACACCTTGAGTACTGATGCCTCATTTCGTTTCGAACGCGGAACTGATCCGAACGGAACCATTTATGCGCTGAAACGTGCAGCACTCTTGATAAAGGAAGTGGCCGGTGGTGAAATATCTTCTGAAATTGTGGACGTTTATCCAAATCCGGTGGCCGACTTTAAAGTTGATGTGACTTATACCAACATCAAACGCCTGATTGGCGTTGACCTGGGGAAAGAGAAAATCAAACAGATTCTGGATGCCCTTGAAATCCGCATCGAAAATGAAACTGAAACCGGTCTTTCATTGCTTGTTCCACCATATCGTGTCGATGTCAAACGCGAAGTGGATGTGATTGAAGAAATTCTGCGCATTTATGGTTACAATAACATCGAATTACCTACCCAGGTGAATTCATCGCTTCAATATTCGGTGAAACCCAATCCGACCAAATTGCGCAACCTGATTGCTGAAATGCTTACAGCACAAGGGTTCAACGAGATATGGTCGAATTCGCTTACCAAATCATCGTATTACGAAAACAATTCGGTTCATCCGATCGAAGGTACAGTAAAATTGTTCAATCCGTTGAGCAACGACCTGGGCAGCATGCGTCAAACCTTACTGTACGGAGGGTTGGAGTCGATTGCTCACAATGCCAACCGCAAAAATCCCGATTTGCGTTTATACGAATTTGGAAACTGTTATTTCTTCAACGGGGGCAACCTGAAAGAGAATCCGCTCCGGAATTACCGGGAAGAAGAGCATTTGGCACTGTTCGCAACAGGCGATAAAGAATCAGCCAACTGGTCAAATCCGGCAGTTAAAACTACCTTTTTCCTCCTGAAAACCTATGCTGAAAATGTACTGAAACGAATGGGTTTTAATGTTATCTACCTGAAAACTGAAGGTTTTTCGAATGAGCTGATCAGTGGAGGAATTCAATACATTATCAATGGCAAAAAATTAGTGGAGTTTGGAACCCTATCAGGAAAAACACGGAAAGCATTTGGGATCGACAACCCGGTTTATTTTGCCGATTTCAGCATGGATACTTTGTTTGTTGAATTGAAAAACAACAAGGTGAAATTTGCCGAATTGCCTAAATATCCTGAAGTTCGCCGCGATCTGGCTTTATTGCTCGATAAGTCAATTCAGTTTAATCAATTACGTGATTTGGCTTTCAGGTCAGAACGGAAACTGCTGCAATCGGTTGATTTGTTCGATGTTTACGAAGGCAAAGGGGTTCCGGAAGGTAAAAAATCGTATGCCATCAGCTACATACTCCGCGACGATGAAAAAACGCTGAACGACAATCAGATCGAAAAAATTATGCAAAAACTAATCTCAACCTATGAACGCGAATTGGGTGCGCAATTGAGATAAATATCAATGAGCAATCAGGCAAAAGGAATAATTTATACGCTTATTACAGTACTGATGTGGGGCGTTTTGGCCATCGCCCTGAAAGTTGCATCCAAAGAAATCGACTCACCAACCATTGTTTGGTTTCGGTTCTCTCTTGCTTTTTCGGCCCTTTTTGTTTGGATGGCTGTCCGAAATCCCCAGGAACTGAAAATTTTATACAAACCTACCTGGTTGATTGTTATCTCATCACTCGCATTGGCTTGGAATTACCTGGGATTCATGCTTGGCATCCAGTTTACCAGTCCAAGTAATGCGCAGATTGTCATACAGACAGGGCCGGTGCTTTTGGCTGTTTTCGGAATTATCTTCTTCAGGGAAAAAATTTCACGGATACAAACCGTTGGGTTTTTGTTGTCGATCCTGGGATTTTGGATTTTTTACGGACAGCATATCAGTACCACAACTGGCCAGGAAGGACAATTTACAAAAGGTGTATTGTTAACGCTTACCGGTGCGGTCGCCTGGGCGGTTTATGCAGCCTTGCAGAAAAAACTGGTGCTTCAGTATTCAGTTGGAACACTCAATGTTTTTATTTTCGGTTTACCAGTTTTGTTGTATCTGCCATTTGTCGATTTTGCCAATCTGTCACACCTAAGGTTCGGATACTGGGCATTGTTGGTTTTCCTGGGCGCCAACACACTGATTTCATATGGCTGCTTATCCTTGGCGCTCAAATACCTGGAGGCAGGAAAAGTCAGCATCATTATCGTATTAAACCCGATCATTACGGTTGTCCTGATGGGGATTTTAACCTGGATGCAAGTAAGCTGGATTGATGGCGAACATTTTTCGGTACTCTCCATTGCCGGAGCATTGCTTGCCTTGGCCGGAGCTATCCTGGTGGTCCGGAAAACAAAGAAGCCGGTTGAGCAATAGGAATATTTCAAGCTTAGAGTTAAAAATCATTATTCTTCATAGGACTCCGTTTCATTTCCGGAGATGGTAAAAATCTCGCAAATGCTGTTTCTTTCTGATTAGCTATGCTTCATCCGTTTAGATAACAAATTCTTTACATATCTCCATCGTTGATTCAATACATATAGTCCTGTATGCCAACTTTATAAGTCAATAATAGGCTGTTTCGAAACGGACATACTAATTGATAACAGAACATTCATATTCGTTTAACTGCTAATAAATTTAAGATTTTGATATTTAAGCTCTCAAATCGAACATTTTAATCCGTTGTGAGTAATATTCTTGTTGTGTAAACTAAATAACATTAAAACAGATGGATACTTTTAGACAGAGCAAAAAGGACAGGAAAGATATGATCCAATTCATCAATCTTCAACTGGCCGCACTGGGGCAACCCTTGTTTAGTAAAGCTGTAGATGATCAACTTAAAAGTTCGAATGCAAAACTCATCTCCCTGACGGAAAACCTTATTAAAAGTTTCAGGGAAAAATCCCTTTTATTATCTGAGCACCAATCCCCCTCTGATAAACGGATACAAAACTTCATTTCCGATTACTTAAAGGATGTTGAATTCCCTAAAAGTTTAAAGATCCCATACAATACATTTGTATTAAATCAACCCGGATTGGCAAGGGAATTAAGTTTGCCGCCCAATGGCAATACTTTTAAGAATGAATATTTATCTTCATTCCGCTTAAAACAAGGGATTTTAAATAATCCAGCGGCCGATAAACGAACAACTAAAGGAACATTTCACATTGTGGAAGGTGGTTTGCCTGTTGCACTGGATAAAATTGAAGTTCCCAAAATTGCTTTTGCAAATATGCTTTACGAAGCATTAAATCCTTCGGATGAATTAAAAAGATTACCATTTACCTCGATGCAGGAGGAACAGGCCAAGGTAATGGTTTCGATGCTTATACGCCCGGTAGTTTGTCCCGAAGCAAAAGGGGTAATCAGCGAAAAAAGTATGGAAATCCGCTTTTTTGTTCCAGGAAGTTTTGTAAGTAACCTCGATTTTGTTGAATCGATATTCGGAAACGCCGGAGATCACAACCTTGCGGAAAACGATTCAGCTCTTGATATTGAACACTGGACCGGCCATACCGGATGCATTATTCTGGCACCTCAGCTCACACGGCTAAAAAAGAAAGACATTGGTCTGCCTCATTACGATCAGGCTACTGAGCGCCAACGCCTGGAAGGCATGTGTTGGACTGACGAAAATGAGCTTTATAACGACGGTACTGCATTTAAAGTGACTTGTCGTGATGATCGGGGAGTGGTAATTACCATAATTGCAGATAATTATTACGGATACTCCAAAAAAGAGATCAAAACCCAAATCAGCTATTCGGCAAACTTGTACGGATTGGTTGAAGAAGAGCATGCCGGAGGTGCCATTGCTTTTCCGCGTGGCAACATGAACGACAAACTATTTGGGATCAACTTCACCACAAAATTTGGCGCTTCGTACAATTTCGAAAATGTAAAAAAATTGCTTGGCGACCGCATTGAAGTGAAGCCTGAAAACTATGCCATTGATAAAGTATATCCCGACATTGTTTATATTCCTGAAGAGGCAAACATCGATATCAATAAAAACTCGGTTTTGTGGGATCTAAACGGAAAGGAATTTCAGTTAAAACTTTCGCCGCACAAAACCTATGTACATCCAACCGGTCACAAGTTTCAACTGGTAAAACACCCCACACAGCAATCGTGGCGCATCATTGATACCGCTCCTGAAGGAATTTTCTGCCACAAACCCAGTACTGTTTCAGGAGGAGGAAAATCTGAAATTTCCAAATCGATGCAAAATGCGATCAAATACGGTTCATTCTACATTAAAGATTTGGAAGAGGATTCAAAAATGGCCGACATGCTGATTAATTACGACTATTCAGGTCGTTGGAAAAACATCAGACCCGATGCTATGCCCAGCCGTTCTTATTTAAGCCCAAGAAGGACCTTAGGTTCTGCAGTAAAATTGCTAACGCCATCAGATCAATATAACGACGAATACAATGCTTTTTTATATAGAATTCCCGATTACATCCGGACATTTGTTCTTTACATCAAACGACTTTACCGCAGTGACGATGCCACCTCTCCAAACTGGAAAGATGATTTCAGCGTGGAATATGTAAACGGACGAAAAGGAAATGCGCTAATGTATAAACACAACTGGATTGCAGCCAGTTATGTCCGGATCGGCTTTAGTCCTGATGGCGACTGGTTTCTGCACAAGCTTCGTTCCGATTTTATTCCAAGTCAGAAAATTCAAATGGAAGATGATATTTCGGCAACCATTACATTGCCTGCCAGCCAATTGAAAAATCTTAATCCGGAGTACCAGAACAAAAGTGTAAAAATTGCCAGGAATTGTGAAAGCTTTTTATTCCAGCGTCCTGACGAAGCGATTATAAGAGGTTACGATAAGGAAGCAGAGGCAGAAATTGTACAAAACAATACCTTCCTGACCAATTACGAACCTCTTACGCTGAATGATGCTATCGACTTATACGAAGATGCCATCAATTTTGAGAAATATACCGATCCGGTAAAAGAGCACATCAGGAGTATGGTTGAAACCAATAAGGAAGGTTTCTTCGTGGTGCCGTCTCACCCCAGAGTAGTTGATGGTGAACCTACCAAAAACCCACGTTATTTGCAGCCAAATGTTTTTGCTCACGACAACTTCGACATCCATTTGGCCGAAATCGGGATTCGTTTATTCCGTAAAATTGAGAGTAACGATCCGGTAATTCATACGGTTAATGCGGTACTTCCGGGAAGACGGAACAACCCTGCCGACCGCGAAAAAGGTTATCGGCCGTTAAGTGTTTACAACCCGATACATTATCAGGAAACACCTGAATTGTTTATGGATTTCATCTGCAGTTTAACAGGCAAATCGCCATCAACGACAGGTGCAGGCTCAGAAGGCGCACTTACGAAAGGCCCTTTCAATATGCTTGTTCCAACAACCGATTTGAATAATGCATTGCTCTCGTATATTCTGACTGAATATCAGGGATTTTCTTCAGCTGCCGGCTATGTGGGTTCTGAAAACCGCTTCGACCACGACATCAGCATCTTAATTCCTGAAATTTGGGCCCGCCTGGTACCTGAAGATCGTGATGCCAATTTATTGATCGAAACCGGATGTTTGGAGAAACTGGAAGATTTTGACTATCAGGGGCAAAAAGTTTTGGCGAGTCGTTTGGGTTACCGCATTACCAAAAACTTCGCATTCCGCTGTATGAACCGTTTGTTTGATGAGCCGCAATCGGTGTTTAACGAACGGATGCTTAAACCGGAATTGCAAAACATGGAAGACTATGTCGATGGAATTAACAACATTGTCGAAGCACAGCAGAAGGTAGCTTTGCGTTATTTCGAAGATGGCAGTGTCGATGCCGCCATTCCGCCGCTTCAAATCCTGATACACATTATGGCGTACGGACATTATAACGGAAAGAGCATCAATGATCCTGAGATCCGTAAAAACTTCAAACGCGATTACGTAGTAAGTTCAGAATGGTATCGCAATCGTCTTCGCTTGAAACAACAGAAAGATATTGCTTTCTATACTGAACGGATTGAATACTTTAATCTGTTTATTGCCGATGCGCATAACGCCATTTTCGTTGAAGAATTAAAAATTGATGAAAGGCTTGAAAAGGCCAGACAGATGCTTGAATATTGCATGTCGGAAGCGTATTTCGAAAGTTTAATTGGAACTATCGGCGCCGATCAGCTTTTCAGGAAATAATCAAATCATGCTGATATAAAATGAGATAGAAGGATCCGATCTTTTTCGTAACGATCCGATCCTTTAACGTTCAATAAAATGAAGATTTTTTTTTAGTTTGAATCCAAATGTGCAGCACGATCTGTGCAACTTTAACTTGTGACTGATTTATGTGGGTGATTTTGGCGTTGTTTTCGGCTGTTCTTTTGGGGATTTATGAGGTTTTTAAAAAGCTTTCTGTTCATAAGAATGCAGTAATTCCGGTACTTTTTATCTCAACGTTGACCAGTTCGCTCATCTTCTTACCCATAACGGTTGGCTCTGGCATTTATCCTGAATTTTTTAAAGGACTTCATCTTTTTGTTCCTGATATAATTTTGGAAGAACACGGGCTGATCTTTCTGAAATCAATTTTAGTAGTTTCAAGTTGGATTCTGGCATTTTACGCAGTCAAAAACCTTCCGATTACCATCGTGGCGCCCATTCGTGCAACCGGGCCTATCTGGACATTGCTGGGAGCCATTGTGATTTTTTGCGAACACCTGAATTCTTACCAGTGGGCCGGGGTAATTATTACCCTGCTTTTCTTTTACCTGCTTTCGACAACAGGGAAGTCTGAAGGAATCCAATTTTCGACCAATAAATGGGCGCTTTTTATTGTCATTGCCACTTTCCTTGGTGCAGCCAGCGGACTGTACGATAAATTCCTGATACGACGCATCGACCGGATGGCAGTTCAGGCCTGGTTCTCGTTTTATCAGGTAGTTATTTTACTTCCAATTCTGGCTGTTAACCGATGGCGCTTGCCCAAAAGTGAACGTACACCGTTTCATTGGAGATGGTCAATTCCGTTGATCGGAGCATTTTTAGTATTGGCTGATTATCTGTATTTTAATGCCTTGAGTTATACCGATTCGATGATTTCAATTGTCTCTGCGCTTCGGCGAGGTGGTGTCGTAATCTCGTTTGTTGTTGGAGCCCTTGTTTTTCACGAAAAAAACATTCGCCGGAAAGCTATCTACCTGGCCGGAATATTAATCGGTATTTTATTAATTTCGCTGGGAAGTCACTGAGTTCCAAGTTTCAAGTTCCAAGATTATTGTTCGAAGAGTTCGTTTAACCCGTTGTAGTAGTCTTCTTCCCAACCTTCGGCAATGTTTTTATAGGCTTCGTCAGGAATATTGGTTTGTACCACTTCCATGATGGTCCCTTTTTTATCCGGATGAAGTTTAATGGTCACAATCGATTTTTTATCTTCATCTTCTTCGCCAAAAAACCATTCCTGAACAATTTTCCGGTCTTTTTCAAATTCGAGGTTTATTCCGCAGATACTTTCTTCCCAAAGTGAAAATTCAGAACCGGAAGTGTCTTCCATTACCGCATCCTCACCTGTCCAAATTTCGAGCATTGTCTTATTTGTCAGTGCATTATATACATCAGCAGGCCCGGCAGTTATCTTGAAATATTTTTTATAGGTTTTCATTGTTTTGGTTTTTAAGATGACAATTTATTCATTCATTTGGATTTTCATTCAGATCATCAGCCAAATGTAGTCTAATTCCGGTACGAATCTACAAATCCCCGGTTTAGTATCGAATCTGCTTTTTATATCAGTCAACTTTCTTGCGTGAATAGCTGTGGCGGTTTATTTTGTACGAGAAACCAATGGTTGTAAATTCCCTGGTTTGCAATTTTGGTTTAAATATTTCCACCCCGGAAATATCCACTTTGCCTGTTGGAAAAGTTACATTGTCATCATAGAGCAAATTCAGCATAAAGGTCATGTTGATGCGGTCAGTCAGTTGTGCCACCAGGGTATTTTCCCAGTTTATGTCGAATTTTCTGAACGGTTCTTTATAGTTGATGAACATTTTGTATTTAGTTTCATAACTGATTTGCGGGTTGAATTCGATTCTGAATTTAATGTCGGCATTTAACCCGGGTTCCCAGAAACTGCGGCTGTTGGCTGCGATACCATATTTGGTCTGGTCGATTTGTGCCGTATCTCTGACATAAACAGTTTTTAAGGTAAAAGGTGATAGAAACAATGAAAACCTTTTATTCGGTTTATAGTCGAGCCCTAACTTGAAAAGAGTTTTTGCCGGAGACAAATATGCTGAGATCAGTCTGGATTTGTCTGGATAGTTATAACCATTAAAGAACTGGGTTTGAAAATCGATTTCGGTGCTGTAATACCAGTTATTGAATGCAATTAATCCTAACCGTGAAATCAGTTCCAGTTTATCGTCATTTTTCTGGGTCTGGTTAATGTCTCCGCCTTGTCTGATCCATCCATTCCGTAATTCGGCGCTGTTCTCCCATTTAAGTTTGCTATCCGAAGAATAGTTGGCGTATCCCTTTAAAACCATCAGGAACGAAAAAGCAGATTTACCTCCTGCTTTCCAATTGTTCAGGTATGTTTGCGAAAAACCGAAGGTGCCGAATCCGCCATAATCCCAGGGTGTAAATACATCGAATCTTTTTTGAATTTTAGTCAGTTTTTGTTCAGGTGAAAACTTTTCGAATACGACATCCCGGCGTTGTTTATGGGCGATACGATTAAATGTAACATCATCTTCGATTGAAATCCGAAGCGCGTGTTTATCGAGGTTCACCAGTTTGATGCCGAGCGAATCGTTTTGCTCGTTTTTAATGTATAAACGGTTTATTGAGCGTTTGTTATTTTGCAGGTTCACCTGTGCAGGTTTCCCTGATAAACTGTAAATACAAACTGAAATCGAATCGTTTTGGGCAAAACGCTGTAATGTTTGTACAAAATGATTGATTGAATCATTCACCGAAAGGACCACTGAATCATTATACTGGATCAGGATTTGTTGGTTTTGCCGTTTTAATGAATCGCGCAATTGATTTTGCAGCGAATCGGAATACACCCGAACGGCATATTTTCGATAGGCTGTTATGGCTGAGTCCGGATTTAATTTCTGAATTTTTTTATTATACTGAATGCGGGCTTCTTCAAGTATCTGGGTGCGCAGCTGGTCGCGGTTTCTGATTCGGTTGAAATCGTTAGGCCGTTTCATCAGCGAGTCGGGATTTGCATAAACGTTCCTGAGCGAGTCGGGCAAAACAATTCCTGAAAGTTGCAAAATAGCTTTTTCATCTCCGGCGGCAATGGGTTGCTTTTTATTGTTGAGCCTTGCTTTAAGTGTTTCGGACAGTGGAATTGTGCTCATATCAACTCCATTCCAGATGGCCCGGTCGAGTTGTTTCATTTTCTCCAGAATTGTTTGGAACCCCTGGTATCCGTGCACCTGAAGCGAATCGCTCACCAAATTGGGTAACCGGTTGATGTATCTGAAGTCTTCTTTTTTCTGAAAGTTCTCGAGTTTGACCAGAATACTGTCGATTTTTTCATCTTCAGCAAAATGAATCAGACTATTTACTGTACGTGTAATTTCAGGGTTTTCTGATTGCCAGCTATCGTTGGGCTGGATGTATTTTTTCAGGTAGTTGATACTTAGCTGAATGGAATCGATTGAATTGGTTCTTTTTACTTTATTCCCTGAAGAGGGAATGGTTTCAGCGAAGAGAGAAACACTGATCAGGATTAAAAATCCTGTGCAAAGTTTTTTTAGCTGCATATTTAATCGGTTAATTGGCTATTATTTAGAAACGATTTTTTTCTGATCATGTTGTTCGGCATTTCAAAAATCAGGCCATATTCGGTTCACCATTCAGAAAAAGGATTTCCGGAAAGATAAGAGTTGTAATACCTGCCATCATGAGAAACTTCCTCCATCAGCCAGTCGGGGCGTCGAAATTCCTGAGACTCAGATTCGAGTTCAATTTCGGCCATAATCAGTCCTTTATTTTTTCCTGAAAATACATCTACTTCCCAAAGAAATCCTTCGTGCATGACTTCATATCTGATTTTTTCAACCGGACCTGAGATGGCCAACGGAAGCATTTCAATAGCGTCGGTAACCGGAACCTCGTATTCAAATTCAGGTCTGGAAATGCTGTTCGAACGCCCCTTGATGGTCAGATAAGCCTTATCTCCGTCTATCCTGATCCGGACTGTTGGACTGGGGCAAAGGCCAAGATAAGCCTGTATGATTTGTGTCCCCTGGTCCGTTGGCATCCACTTGGCAGGATTGACTAAAAATTTGCGTTCTATTTCGAGAGCCATCGTTTCATGATTTGTTTTTGCTAATTTGCAGGTACAAAAATAGAACTACTCCAATGATTTCGCGCGAAAATGCCCTTAAAATTTTGAATCAGCACATTCAAAATGCAAACATGGTCAGACATTGCCTGGCGAGCGAAGCGGTTCTGCGTGCTTTAGCCCTGAAGTTGAATAAAGATCCGGATAAAAAACTGGCTTCGGTGAAGAAGATAAGTGACGAACTGGGATTTTGAAAAAAGCCTCCCCCCACCCCTCCGAAGGAGCGGCGAAAGAACCGGCACTCGAATATTTTTAAAGCCTCCCCCAATCCCCCTCCGAAAGAGGGGGCTTACTTGAGTTTGGCATTTGACTAGATAATCGAACAAATATCCTTAAAAAAATGAAGCAATTGGTTTATTCTGATTGCTTTTTTCATTAGATTTACATCTAGTTATATAACTAGTGTTAACTTTTAAACTATCAAGCCATGGGATTTCCAACAAAAATTCAGCTTATAAAAAGGGCTAAAAGCGAACAATGGTACATCAATTTTCCTTCGGCCATCGCGCAGGCTATGGAGTTTGGTCGTGGTGAAGTGGTGGAATG
>JAUXUF010000030.1 GCA_030684645.1 Bacteroidota bacterium
AACCTGCAGTTCATTGGAATATTTTTCAAGAGTTGTGGTATCCGGGTTCTTACCCAATAAATTCTCCCTGCTTCCCTTATGGGTAATGCCATCCATAAAGCTGATCACAGGGTAGATAAGTACCGAAAAATCAGGCCTTAATGAGATGTTCCCGGGATTAGGGATCAAAGTTTCATTAAACCTGGTGGATGCGCTTGCTGCCAGATGCCCGCCGGCCGAAAAGCCCATGATACCGATCTTTGCGGGATCAATATTCCATTTTTCCGCGTTTTCACGTACCATCTGGATTGCCCGCTGTGCATCCTGCAATGGCCCGATTGATTTATTCGGCATAATGGTATCATTCGGAATACGATACTTCAATACAAAAGCCGTAATGCCCCATTTATTCAGTTCCCTGGCAATATCTTCTCCTTCATGTGATGCTGCCAGAATTTTGTAGCCGCCGCCAGGACAAATGATCACAGCCGCAGTTTTACCCTGGCTTTTTTCAGGTTTGTATAGGGTAATTGCCGGAACCGAAACCTGACTGATGCGGAGTATTCCGTCTTTTCCCATCTCGGATCGTTCCTTATTAGAAGATGGTTTACTGTTTGGAATGGCTCCGTTATACAAAGGAATTAGTTCCTGGGCGTGTACAGAGTTTGTATTTAGCATAATTAGGAAACAAAGGATGGTTATTAAAATTCTTGACATAACTCTTTTCTTAGGATTGATTGAACAAATTATTGAATGATCTTATTTTTCCTTTCCGGGATGATAGCTCGATTTCGCTCTTTTAAGAACATCTTCACGATAATAAGCAACCGTCTTAAACTCCCGGTCTGCGTATCGCTGCGCCTGGTCGTCAAAATGAGGAGATTTTGGGTCGCCGCTCTGACCGCCCGCTAACATTGTTTTTGCCCTGACCTTATCCCCGAATTCTACAACAGCTACAAAACTATTGCCCGACACCCCGTACTGACGTTTGGTATTTTCGCCTTTTCGGGTGCCGAAAGAAGCCAATGCCCCCCATTCCCCTGATGCCATACCTATAGGAATGCTTGGCAGTGCATCATTGAATTTCTGATTGATCTCACCATCAATGCGCTGGTAGCGATTGAATTCTCCCCATGCGGTATTGACCGAACCAAAATCATTTTTCAGCGCATTCAAACTTTCCGAAAACAGTTCAATACGTTCTTTGGCAGGGGATTTTGAAGCCATATACTCCACTCTTTCCATCAATTGCAGTCCGCCGGGTATTTTTCCTGATTTAATATACGTATTCAGGTAATATT
The DNA here is from genome assembly GCA_030684645.1 of Bacteroidota bacterium. Lineage (GTDB taxonomy): Bacteria > Bacteroidota > Bacteroidia > Bacteroidales > Prolixibacteraceae > Aquipluma. The sequence continues at coordinate 1,281 of JAUXUF010000030.1, forward strand.
GACTGATGG
>JAUXUF010000044.1 GCA_030684645.1 Bacteroidota bacterium
GACCTGATTGAACCGGATGAATTTATATCCACAATCGGAATATTATAAACCAGTTTTCGTTCGCCAAACGACATTCCGGGTAAAAAGCGAAGATCAAAACTAGTAGAAAGACGAAGGTTAGTTACAATTCCAACGGTAAATCCGGGAGTGAGGGTGGAAATATCGGCACGTATTTTCTCAGTACCAGTTATTGGAACCCCATTCACTGTTTCTGAAAGAAAATTCGGATTATCATCAATTGTTTTGTAATGTTCAATCTTAAAATCAAAGGTATTTATTCCCAGTGTAAAACCGAAATGGACGCGCTTTTCATCAAAGGTCGTCAGGTTTTTCAAAAGCAGCCGCTGAGCTGTTGATGTTAAACCAGCCAATAATAAAATCAGGATATAGAAAAATCTCTTCACAATAAAACAGGTATCAACTTATAAAGAAACCACAATTAGAAAAAAATATTGCACCACCGTTTTATTTTTGAGCCATGTAAATGGTGGATATCCCAAAACTTAAGCGTTTTTGCCCTGTTCGCGTAAAACCAACCTTGTTCAGGACTGATAAAAATTTCTGATCATCAGGGAAAGCCATCACCGATTCGGGTAAATACGAATAGGCCGAACTGTCCCTGGAAACTAATTTCCCAATAAAAGGTAATATTCCGAAGAAATAGAATAGATAAAGTTGTTTCATGGGGAAATGCCTGGGTTTTGAGAATTCAAGAATGATCACCACTCCATCGGCTTTTAAAACCCTGTAAAATTCTTTCAGTCCGCTCTCCAGATTTTCAAAATTCCGTACCCCAAAAGCCACCGTAATCGCATCAAATTCTTCATCGCCGAATGGCATTGCTTCTGAATCTCCTTTCCTGAATTCGATAATCCCATCGAGACCTAACCGCTTAACCTTAGTCTGGCCAACGTTTAGCATCTGTTCCGAAAGATCAAAACCGATTATTTTACGCGGTTTCAGTTTGGAGGCGGCAATGGCAAAATCACCAGTGCCGGTAGCAACATCGAGTATGTTTTCAGATTTGTATCCGGAAAGGATTCTAATGGCCTTTTTCCGCCAAAGTTTATCAATTCCGAGCGAAAGAAAATGATTCAGAAAGTCGTATTTGGGAGCAATATGATCGAACATTTGCTCAACCTGCTGTTTTTTTTGCCGATCGGAATCTTTATACGGGGTAACTTGCATGTTAAAAGTGTTCAGTTTTCAGTGTTCAGTCTCAGTTTCCGGTCTCCATTCATCATTGCAATTACCCTTCTCGTTTAATTTGAGGGAGTCATTTTATCGATAAAACCAAACGATTCATCATCAATGCGTATTTCGCCTTTGGTAACATGTCCCAGTGCAAAAAAAGGCACTTTCAGGCTACTCATCAAATCCACAAAATCATCAGCCTTTTTCGGATCAATACCAACAATAATACGGCCCATAGCTTCACCAAACAGAAAAGCATCTTTACGGATCTCGGCATCACTGGTTATGTCAAATCCATACCCGGAAGGCATTCCGGCACGCAGAAGCGAAAAGAACAAACCACCTTTCCCGATAGGGCTGGCAGAGCTTAATAAACCTGACTGAATCAGCCGTTTCATCACCGAATGCAATTTGTTTTCAACATCGATGTCAAAAACTGGCAAGGGGGAATCGGATATTTCATGGTAAAACTCCAGGTATTCTGAGGAATTGATATCCTCATACGATTTCCCGATCACAAATATATTATTGCCCTTTTTCTTAAACGTATGAGTAACAAGTTTTTCCTTGTCAGGAATGGAAGCCATCAGGCTCACTATAATGGTCGGATAAACCGGCCCGTGCGCTAAAAAATAATCAAACCTGATTTTCCGTTCGGCCAGTTTAATGTTAAAATTTTTACAGGCATTCTCCAGGCCTTTTTTGGCGCCTGCCGCAATAACTTGTCCGTTTGGATCGGCTACATTGATATGGTAAAGGCATGCACTCACGGCTTCAGGAACAGCGCCAAAACAAATCATTTTACGCACCGCACGCGCAATTAGGATCTCTGTGGCCTGTTGCGGATCTATTTCAAGATGATGATGAAGGGCATGAGTTGAAATAGCCATCAACTGTCCATTTGCTGAACTAAAGATACCTGTTTCATCATTTTCACCGTTTGACATGGTAGAAAGATCAATCGCATCATCGGTAAAGTCGTTGAAATAGTTGATTGCTGCCAGATTCGGATCGGCCATCAGGTTGAACACGATATCCTGAACGTTCTGTTCCTCTGATATTTGAGATATTGTAAATTCTTGAATTTCAATTTTATGTTCGCTCATGAGGTATATTTTTGCTTTAATTGCAAAACAAAAATAATTAAGTAGTTTGTTATTCCATAAGTTTTAAGGATTTTTTAATTTTATATTTTATCAAAAACCATCTATTCAATGAATCAGGAAATCGCCCTAATAACCGGCGCCACAGCAGGTATCGGACAAGAAACAGCCCTGCTCCTCGCCCAAAATAATTACAATTTAATCCTTACCGGACGAAGAAAAGAACGGCTAGAATTGTTAAAAAGCCAAATCGAATCCAGTTTCGGGTGCAAAGTCCTTACCCTTAACTTCGACATCAGGATCAGGAAAGACACAGAAATGGCATTGAATAGCCTTCCTGAAGAATGGAAAGCGATTGATGTGCTGATCAACAATGCCGGACTAGCGGCAGGATTGGCTCCGGTAAATTCAGCTGATGTTGACGATTGGGAAGACATGATTGACACCAATGTCAAAGGCTTGCTCTATACCACCCGGATTGTTTCACCCTGGATGATTGAACGGCAACGTGGCCATATCATCAGTATTTCGTCAATAGCCGGTAAAGAATCATATCCCAACGGATCGGTTTACTGCGGAACAAAACATGCCGTTTCGGCCATATCAAGGGCCATGCGCATCGAACTCATGCCATTTGGTATTAAAGTTACGACCATCGCACCGGGAGCCGTTGATACTGAATTTTCACTGGTCCGGTTTCATGGTGATCAGGAAAAGGCCAAACAGGTTTACAAAGGTTTTACACCACTTTCAGGAAAAGATATTGCTGAAACAATTGAATTTGTGCTAAGCAGGCCCTCACATGTAAACATTGACGATTTGCTGATTATGCCTATGGACCAGGCATCTGCCCGGGATTTTAACAAGAAATAAAGAATCAGATTTATAAATTACATTGGACCCTTCGGATTAGGAGTATTTATAATTTCTTAAATACCTGTATCCTAATTTTGAGTTTGACCAGAAAAATATCCCGGAGGGATCATATGTTTATAGAAAATGGAACAAGCTATAGCAGATTCGACCCCGGCTGGGGTCGAACCACTTTTCTCCAATCTTTTTCTATAAACATTTGACCTCTCTGAGGTCATTTAGATACAAATTAAATTTTTCAGAATACCCGAAATAGATTCTAACAACAACGAAAGACATGATCCTTTTTGATTCAGAATATTTAAAAGAGTTTACCAGTAAACTTTTCAGATGCATGGGGTGTCCTGAGGAACAAGCCAGAATTGCCGCCGACTGCTTGAATCAGGCAGATTTACGCGGCGTAGATTCGCATGGAGTTGCCCGGTTGAGCGGTTATGTGCGTTTATGGGAGCTAAAACGGCTCAATGCTACCCCTGACATGAAGATCGTCCACGAAACGCCAAGTACTGCGGTTTTAGACGGCGATCTGGGACTGGGACTGGTTACTGCTCCACATGCCATGCGAATAGCTATTGACAAGGCAAGGATTGCCGGAACAGGCTGGGTTGCTGTACAAAATTCGAATCATTACGGTATTGCCGGCTACCACGCGATGATGGCCCTCGAACACGATATGATTGGTATCTCCATGACGAATGCCAGTCCGCTGGTCGCTCCAACTTTTTCGAAAAGCCGGTATCTGGGTACCAATCCGATTGCGGTGGCTTTTCCTGCATTCAATCAGCCTCCGTTTGTGATCGATATGGCCACCACAACAGTTGCCAATGGAAAGCTGGAAGTTCTGCAGCGAAAAGGCATGGATGCACCATTGGGATGGACACAGGATAAAGATGGCAATCCGACTACTGACGCCTACTCGCTAAAAAAAGGAGGTTCCATGTTGCCGCTGGGCGGAGACCGCGATCATGGCGGACATAAAGGCTATTGCCTGGGCGCGATGGTTGATATTTTTTCGGCAGTTCTGTCAGGCGCCAACTACGGCCCCTGGGTTCCACCATTTGTAAGTTTTCTGGAACCCCCTTCCACACAGGTAGGTAAAGGAATAGGCCATTTCCTGGGCGCTATCCGCGTGGATGCCTTCAGACCGGCCAAAGAATTTAAAGAAAATATGGATATCTGGATAAATACTTTCCGGAACGCAGAACCAGCATTGGGGCAGGAACGTGTGCTCATCCCCGGTGATCCGGAACGTGAATTGACCATTGAACGTCAGAAAAATGGAATACCTTTGCACGAACAGGTTGTAGAAGACCTGAAAGAACTTGGCCGGAAATTCAGATTGAATTTCGAAGTCAATCCTGAAAACCAATCGAAATGAAAACAGAAACCTCCATGTACGACGCGCTGGTTATCACGCCGGTTAAAGATTCTTTGGTTACTACCACTGAAACCATACATTCCATCCGAAATTCGAGTGGGAATTATCAGTATTGTATCTTTAACGACTTCAGTTCCCAAGAAACAACCCGTGAATTGAAATCGTTAAGTATCCAGCATCCATTCGAACTGATCAATTTATCAGAAATTACTGAGAATCCATCACCCAATTACCGGCTGGTATTGCAGATGGCGCAGAAAAAAGCGTTGGATCTTGGGTTACCACTGATCATTGTTGAATCTGATGTCGAAGTGAATCCCAATACATTGGAAGAATTAATCAGGCAATCTAAAAAGCTTCCTGATTGCGGAATGGTTGCTGCTATTACCAGAGACCGGGAAGGAAAAATCAATTTTCCCTACCTGAACTTTAAGTCCAATCCTAAAGAAGTTGTCAAAACCAGGCACAGTCTTAGCTTTTGCTGTACGCTTCTCACTCCTGAACTTTTAAAACAATACGATTTCGGAACTCTATCGATTGAAAAACATTGGTACGATGTTTCCATTTCAAGAAAGTCCATCCAACTGGGGCTACACAATTACCTGTTGTTTTCGACCAGTGTTTTACATAAACCGCACAGCAGCAGGCCCTGGAAGCAATTGAAATACACAAACCTCCTGAAATATTACTACCAAAAATTAATCAAACGGTTAGACCGGATTTAAATGTCAGGTTGAAATATATTTCAACTTTATTCAAAACTAAATCCCTGGTCAGTAAGCATCTTCTTTAGTTTCTGCGAAAAGAAGACATTATCTTCACTTTTGTAACGTATCTCAGTATAAACCTGGGCCAGGTTTTCTTTTTTATTCTCTTTCACAAAATTCTTCGACGATTCCAGATTTTCCTTTTCCTTATAGATATCAGAGATTCTTTCATTCGAATAATTCTCATATTCTTCAAAATGAACTACCGAATTTAACGGCAAACGGTCGGTCTGTTCAGGAATTTCATCAGGATAACCAATAGTTAAAGTTGTTATCGGAATAACACCTTTGGGCAAATTAAGCGCTTTGCTGATTTCAGTGGCATTGTATAATGTAGTTCCAAGGTAGCAAATTCCTAATCCTTTACTTTCAGCAGCAATACATATATTCTGTGCCAATATTGATGCATCGATTGTACCGTTTAAAAGCCATAATAAATTAGAAAAATCAACTTTGGTATGGTTTGCCTCACACCATTTTGAGAAACGGTTAATGTCATAACAAACGGTCAATAACAAAGGCGCCTGCATTACCATTGCCTGGTTAAAATGCAAAGGTGCCAGCAATGTCTTTTTCACGGAACTCCGGGTAACAATGATACTGTAAAGCTGCATATTACCGGTATTGGAAGCACGTATGCCACATTCCAGAAGATCATTCAAAATATCATCAGAAATACTTGTCGCTTGATATTTTCTGATGGTACGGTGCGATTTTAACAATTCCATATTCCAAAAATATTGGTGCTTTAAGACTTTATACAAATAAAAAAGGGAAGTCCTAAGACTTCCCCTTTCTAATCAATCAATTCGGTATTACCTTTTAACAATCTTAGCAGTTTTAATATTTACATCACTTGCGTCATATAATGACATGAAGTAAATACCGCTGCGAAGTTCATTCAATTGAATTCTGTCAGTTGGGTTAACAACTTCTTTTACCATCTGTCCGGCGATGTTTGTAACAACGACTTTAGAAAGTTGAGAAGCATTATCCACAATGACATGATCAACAAATGGGTTTGGATAAACCTTAAACTCAGAACTATTTTTAGGAGCAAGACCTGTAATCCAATCACCAGTTTTGAATGTCCAGAATGTTTTTAAAGTCACGGCAGCTAACTTATTCAAATTAGCATCAGTAACAAAACCTTCAGAAACTAAAACATAGTAATCAGTAAACCTGTCAAGATTCGATGTTAATGGGATTGTAATTTTATAAACACCACCTACTGAAGTAATAATAACAGAAGCAGCATCCAATTCCATTGTATTTACATCACCTGCTTTTTTATAAACAGTTAGCTTACCAGTTCCTTTTACAACAGCTTCGCTTACAAAAATTTCGAAGTTAGCAGGGTGAGCATTTGCCAATGCGCCACCGTTTGGATTGGTAGTAATGATAATAGGAGCAGTGTTATCACCAGTTGTATAAGTATAAGATGCAACTCCTGCATAAGTATTACCAACCATATCTTTTACGGTATTGGCAATTGATAAAACAACATTTGAGTTATCAGCAGCAGCAGTTAAAGCTACGCTGTATTCACTGTCAGATGTTTTAGTAATAACAGCAGTTCCTCCGGTAGAAGTGATGCCAGTTTCAGCGCCTGTAACGTTTTCGTTAAACTTAACAATTACAGTGAATTCTTTTGGCATATTTACACCTGTACCAGGAGTAGCAGTAGAAGTTGGGCCATTGAAATCACCCACTGTATAAGTAAAGCTAACAGGAACTAAAGCATTGCTATTGGCATCAGTAATTCCATTTGATAATGAAATAACAACAGTTGCCAAATCAGCAGCAGTAACAGTAGCTTTATAAACAGTACCAGCAGTAACAGTTGCCAAAGCTAAAGTTCCACCTGTAGCAGTTACATTAGTTGTAGTAACACCGGTAACCGTTTCATTGAATGTAAGAGTAACATCAAATGTATTGGTCAAATTGGTTCCACCTGTTGCAGGAACAGCAGCCACAGTCGGAGCAGTGTTATCACCAGTTGTAAATCTCCAGATGAAAGGACTTGAAATACCAGCCCAAGGATCTTTAGAAACAGCAGTATTGGTGATTGCAGTATTATCTACTAATACGTAATAAACTTTGTTGTCGCCTAAGGCAACAGTAGGAGTAGCTGTAACTACCATTCCACTGATCATAGAAGAAGTAACTGGCATAGATTCGATCAGTTTTTCTTCATAAGCAAATGTTAATGGGTTATAGAAGTATTCCAATAACTTAATATTGCCAGTCCCAGCCATTACATTCCGGTCGAAATTCATGGTAAGTGTTGGTGATACACCTAGTCCAGAAGCATTATTAACCGGAGAAGTGCTAAGCAAAGAGGGTTTTGTGTTATCAGTAACTGTAAATGCCCAGGTTGTATTGTTACTAATTCCGGCAAAACTATTTGGAGTAGCAGCAAAGTCCTTAACAATACCGTTATCAATACGAACATAGAATGTTCCTAATTTATCAAATGTAGTAGATGGGTCAACAGTTACCACGTCAGAAGTTAAACCTTGTGGAACATTTGAACCACTAATTACCACTTTAGGACTTCCGATAGGAATAATCTCGATCGCATTTCCATCGTTACCAGCATCACCATTATTGTAGTAAATTACAATATTACCAGCATTTACAACAATATTTTCAGAGAATTGCATGGTAAGATTTGTGAATACAGGAATGTTATTTGATCCATTAGCAGGTGTATAAACAATAACCGTTGGAGCAGTTCCATCATCAGTTCTGAAAGACCATTTGGTATTATCAGCGAAGCCTGCAAATTTATTTACATTGTTTGAGGCATCAGTAATAGCACCTTCAGGAATAATCACATAATAAGTAGTGAATTTTTCAAATGCAGCGTGAGGAATAGTAACAGTCCATGGAGCAACAACAGTTGAATATGTACAATCAGTAGCAGGTACTTCAGCAAAAATCTGTCCGTTACCACGTCTGATCTGAATATTACCAGCGCCGGCCTGAACTTTTTCACTAAATGTCATTACTAAAGCAGCGGTTGGATTAACAATAGTTAAACCAGGTACATTAGCAGGATTTAGAGAAACTACAGTTGGTTTTACAACATCTTCAGTGGTGAAGGTAGTGGTACGCGCTGCAATAAGTAAGTCTAATTTATTTTCAGTTGGCAAATCCAAACGATCATAAACTTCCTGAGCAGAACCACGTGTTGCTACCCAAACGACATCATATACAGTTGTACTTGCTAATGGAGCACTTGGAATTAAACGATACTCAACGCCAGGTGTAACAATTTCCGTTGTAAATGGAACATTGGTAGCTCCTTGTTTGAAAGTTACATAATTACCAGTTGCAAAATCAGCAGCTGTAGGAGTAAAGTTTGCATTTGGACTTGTTCCAGGGCTCAACATGTTGTTGTTATAAATCGTTTTATTGAATTTAACAGTCACATATGAATTTACAGGAACATTGGTAGTAGTTACAGCTGGTGTGAAAGTAATTGTTGGTGAACTATTATCAATCGTTGAGAATGTCAACGTTGAAGATGGGACCAAATTACCTTTATCGTCTGTTAATGTAGCAGGCGCATTTAAACTAAATACATAAGTTGTATTTGATTTCAAACCACCAGTTACAGTAAACGTTACAGTTGCAGGAGCAGCAGAAGTGTAAATAGCGCTTGTTAATGCGGCAGCTGCACCATTTGCAGTTACAGTAAACCAACTTTTAATATCGGTTGCGTTGACAACTGCAACACCACTATTATACAATGGTTCATATACGGTTCCACCTGTAATTTCAGTTTGACGTGGGTCAACAAAATTAGCAGATACAACAGTAGCTGTAGGAACTGAAGTAGCATTATTGGCCAACGACCAAACAACTGCAGGAGAAGTAATATCAGCAGTAGTAAATGTCCATACACCAACACCAAGACCAGCATAATAATTTGGAACAGGAGCTAAATCTTTAACTCCGGTAGCAGGGAATATGACATTGTAGCTGACTTCACTAGCATATGTATTGTGACGGGTAATCAACAATTCCTTGTTATTTGCAGGATTAACAACCACATCAACATTCGGTAAAGTAATTACCTCCTGTGGTGTAGCAACACCAACCCTGTAAATATAGATTGTACCTGTTCCAATAGCAATAGGCTCAGAGAATCTTAAAGTTAGAACTGAAGGTGCAGTGACCGCTACATCGATAGCCCCCATAGCAGGAACAGTCGTTGTTAAAGGCGCAACAGCAGCAAGTACAGGTGCAGTTTCGTCTGCAGTAGTAAATGACCAATCAGCTTTTCCAATAAATGCATCAGCATAAGCATTATTACCGGTTGCATAAGGTGCAGGAATAAGACCGTTATTAACATCTGTTACCATGTCGTATTCAAATTCAACATAGTACTGAGTATTATCAGCCAATAAAGCTTTAGGAACAGTTGCAGTTACAACATCCTGTAAAGTACCCGAACTGTTGGTAATAGTAAGACCAGTAGTTCTGTCAGCTTCATAAACCTTAACATTAGTGTCATATTTACGAACAACTAATTTAGCAGTTGAAGCAGTAAAGGCCAATTTTTCACTTAATCTCAATTTTAAAACAATCCCATTGAAAGCAGGTGAAGCATGATCATAATTTACAGCAACAGCGCCATTAGCAGGATATAAAGAAACCATGGTTGGTGCAGTAACATCAGTGGTGTATAGTGTAAGCATAGAAACTGTTGTTTGATTGCCAAACAAGTCTTCAGCCATTACATATACATCATAAGAAGTTAATTCAGATAATCCAGTAATTTCAATTGTTTTAACTGCATTAGCAACAAATGGAGAAGCTGTATAGCTATAAACAGAATTTGCTCTAACTGTAGCGGCAGTTGGACTTGTAGTTAAAGCTCCAGCCAATGTAGTCATATAGTAAACGCTTGATTTTTCATCAAGAGCTACCTGGAATTTTACTTTGTCTTTTGCATAGGCAGGTGAAACACCTAAAGGATAAGTAGCAGCCCAAACAGGTGCAGTTTTATCTTCTCCCGTGAGAGCAATTACACTACCGCCAATAACATTTGGTGCAAGAGCAAAATCCTGAATCGTACCAGCATTGATCGTCAAATTTGCAGAAGTTAAACTTGCAAAATTGTTGGTAGGATTAATCGTCAGGATTTTTTTAGTTGCATCAAGGGTAGCAGCAAAAGTACCGGTACTTAAAGTTAAAGCAGTGGCCCAGGTATTGGCGCCCGATAAAGCAACAGGTTCTGAGAAAGTTAAAATCAGATTGTCAGCCAATGGAACAGCAGTTAAAGCAGCGCCAGAAGCGGTTGTCAATGTAGCTGTTGGAGCCGTAAAATCCTGAGTTGTAAAATACCATCCTGTACCTGCGGTAGAATTTAAAATAGCAACATTGTTCCCGGTTACATCTTTAAATGTAGCAGGACTAATGTTAATATAATATCCTTTATTAGCTTCAAATGGTAAATGAGAAACAGTTACCTGTGTCATTGTGGCATTCCAGGCTAAAGTAGCGATAGCAAGATTGATGGTTTCTAAAGTCGTGTTATCAGAAGCACGATAAATTGTCAACTCACGAAGACCTGCAGAAGTTAAAGATACAGGCTCACTAAAGTTAATCGTTAAACCGGCTGTTAGAGCCACATCATTTGTACCTGCAGCAGGAACAAAAGAAGTATAGGTTGGAGTAGCATCAGTTACTGTAGAGAAATCCCATGTTGCATCACCAAAAGTATAAGGAAACAACGGAGCAGTTACATCAGCAGTATGCAAGCCAATTCCATGATCGCTATCTGACCACTGGAAATTATTTCCGGCTGCATCTTTAAAGGCAGTTTGAGGAATTTCAACAAAATATGGCTGATTGTAAAGTAAAGTTACAGGAATAGTAATTTTTACTTTCATCGCATTTAATGGATCGATAATAACATAACTGCTCTGAACATTAATATCAGCAACGGTAGTTGCACCGGCAACTTCTGGTTTTCTGATTTTAATATAACCATTACCTAAAGCAATGTTTTCAGTAAATGTCAGTGATAATTGACCATTGCTGAGTGCAACTGTGTTTGGTGCAGATTCGTCAGGCAAAGCGGCTGTACCAAAATCAATAGTTGGACCATATTCGTCAACCGTTGTAAATGTTCTGGTGATTACACCGTTTGCTGCATTATTAGCCACAGCATTGAAAACACCGGCAGGTACAGTAATCGTATAAGTAGTATTAGCAGCAAAACCTGTATAAGGAATTGTAACCTGATTTCCTGAAACTGTTACAGCAACATTGGTAACATCAATATTTAAACCAGCAGGAGCACTAGTGATGAAAGAACCACTCGTAGTTGTTTTGCTGATATTCTGATTGAATGTCAATACCAAATTGCCATTTTTAGCAACAGCTGTAGCAGCATTAGCAGGAGTAGAACTACTTAATGTTAATGGCGTAGCATTAATAACCGAAAAGGTTGCACTACCCGTGATTGGATTTTTGGCTGCATCCTGAATACCGGAAATTGAGAAATAGTAAGTTCCGGAATTATCATACACGTAAGGCGCTGGGTAATTGATCGGATCTAAAACGATTTCAAACATTCCTGTTGGAGGAGGAATTAAACCAGTATTGGTAGAAGCTAAAAGAACATTAAATTCTACATTAGCTCCATTGGCATCACCCTTTTTCAAAGTGATTAATGTACGAATCTGGTTAGCATCCAGGCTGGCAATTGGAGTATTACCAACAATTTCCTGAACTGATTCATCCAATAAGATTACCGGGAAAGCTACATTGTCAACATTCACCAATCCTTGTGCTGCACGGGCAACATTATCCTGAACAGCTGGAATAATAGTTGTTCCAACGTAAGTGGTATAAGTAACAAGAGGTGTACGGTTGTCTGCTGTTTTGAATACTGAATATTCAATGCTTCCGGCAGGTACTGTAATTGCAGTAACATTATCTGAATTCTTATTCAGTTTAAAAAGATTTACATCAGTAATATCGGTAGAAACCGAAGCACGATAATAAATTTCCGAAGAAAGTGGTTTCGTAGTAGGTGTGATAGTTACTACATTACCGCTAATCGTAACAGTTCTTGGTTCCAATGGACTTCCGGTAGTTGCAGTAGATGCATCTCCTTTACGAAGTTCAATTAATGCATCAACATTAGCCTGAGTTACCGGAGCGCCTAAATAATAAGGAGCTTCAGAAAAAGTAATGGTAATATTACCATTGTTATTTACATTGGTAGTACCATTAGTTGGACTGAAAAGTACTGTCGGCCCTTCATAATCTTTTACAGTGAAAAGATTAGTACTTGCAGCAGCAGCATTGGCTGTACCTGTTTTTACACTACCAGCTAAGTCATAAATTTTACTGCTATTGATGGCAAGGCTATAGTTTCCTTTGCTCATCCACGAAGCAGTTCCAGCCCAGTTACTGTGTGTTGCAACAATATCGAAGACTTTGTTAGAAACTTTAGTTACTGTAAAATCAACGCCATTTACCAGAGTTACATTAGGAGTAACATTGGTTTGTTTTAAAGTAAACGTTGAAGCAAAATCAGAAGGAGTGGCAGAAAATAAAGTACCAGTAGTATTGATAGCTACATCTTCATTAAATGTAACTGTAATTTTACCGGCTTTATCAACGGCTGTAGCAGTTTGTTCAACAGCGCCTAACCAATACTTTACCGTATAAGTCGGAGATTCAGTATCATTAGTTGTAACAGTAGCGCTGGTAAATAAAGCAGATGAATTTTTTACCGTAGCATTATCCGTAACAACATAGTAAATTTTATAAGCAGTATTCGATGCTAAAGTAGTACCTGCTGCATCAGCTGTAATAAATCCCTGATGTTTAAAGGTATTACTTGCAATAACCGGAAGATCAGTTCCTGAAGCAAGAACAGTTGCAGCTGTAGGAGCTGTTGCACTGGCTAAATAAACCAAATACTTCACTGAAGTTGGTAAAGTTGCCAAACCAGAGGTTATTTCCACATCACCGGATTCCAGACCAAAGAAAATTTTGGTGGTTTCCAAATCAGCGACAGCAGTATTTAAGTTAAATGGAGCAGCCTGTGCACCAGTAACACCAGCAGGTTGAGCATATTCATTTACTACATATGGAGCAGTGAAGTCGCCAGCTTTAAAAGTTGAAGGACTGGAAACTACAATATTCTTCTCAACATCAGCCAATTTATTAGCTACTACATCTAACTGATAATTTGCGCCAGTTAAAAATTTAGCTGGTGAAACAAATGATACAGTAATTTCGTTAGCAGCAGTATAAACAGCCTTCCATGTACCAGGAGTTACAGCACCAAAGGCAACACCACCAGCCGGGTCTACACCAAATGAAACACTAGAAGTAACATCTGTTCCAATTGCAATACTTGCAACAGTAGAAGGAAGGGTAAACGCTTGCAGGGCAAAAGTTAAACCAGCAGCTGTACGGTTGTCAGTAAAACTCAGCTTCATAGCTGCACCTTGTTGAATATTAGTAGAGGCAGCAACAGGAGCAACAGTAAATGCAGGAGGAGTTAAATCGGCCAACTGGAAATTCCAGGTTGTATTGTTATTAATACCGGCAAATTTATTTTTATTAACTGACATGTCAGTTAGAGCAGTATTCAAAATACGAACATAGTACTTACCAAGCTCTGTAACCTTAGCATCAGTAGGATTGATGTAAAGAGTTGAACCCACAATACCAACAGTACCATCGACAGCAGGTATGCCTGCAACAGCGGTTGTTACATCATAAATTTCAACAACATCACCATTTTCTTTGTAAACACCAATGTTACCTGGTTTTGAAGCAGCATCGCCAGTTTGAATAAGACCTGTTCCTGGTTGGATGTTTTCAGTGTAGGTAACAGCATAGATCTGGTTAATGGCCACAGCTGATGAATTATCAGCAGGAACAAAAGGAGAAGCAGCAAGAACAGTTGGAGCAGTAAAATCACCCGTAGTAAACGCGTAATCATGAGTTGCACCAAATGATCTCCAACCAGCCCAATATTCTCCGGCAGCATTTTTCAATGCATCCGAGGTAGCTGTTACGTAAAACGTAGTTTGCTCAGGAATTGGTGAATACCTGAAGGTAACAGTCACCACTTTCCCATTGATAACAACAGTACTACCAGTAGCCGGATTGGTGTTGGTAGTCCCGCTGATTTGAACAGGATCAAGCTGAACATCAGACGAATTACTTAAAGCAATAACACCTGCGCCAGCAGTGCCCGGAAGCACATTCTGATCAAATGTTAAAATAAACGTTACACTTCCGCCCCGGGGATCGACATTCGTTGCCGGACTAGCCGGACTCACGGTCACCACAGGAATAGATGCAACGGCAAACAAGCTGAATATACTAAAAAGCATAAGCAAGCTTAAAAACCGAGTAAATGATTTTCTCATAGCATTTGTTTTTTAATTGAACTTAATTGATTGATTGATTGAATTTTATAATTCATTTTTATCTTAATAATACCTTTTCACACTGAGTTTTCCAGATTTTATAATGCAAACGTATAAAAATTATCAGCAATGTACAACAATATTGGCCGATAAAATAATTATTTATCAGCCAGATGTACTTATTTTCCTACGTCTTCCGAAGTTTTAACTCATCCGGAGTCAAAACAAAAGCATCTCATAATCTTGATTTTTAGATTTAAACAGTTGGAACAATTCTTGCGATCAATTCTTTTCAAACCCTGCTAAAATTACACTATTTATTTAAATGAGGTTCGGAATTGAATTTATTTTTACAATAATATTCAATTTTCACGATTAATATGTCCAGATCCTTTAGGAAGCCATCGTATTTGAATTCATTCGCTCATAAATGGAACGGCATGAGTTAGATTATACCTCAAAAGGCAAATAATCATACAAAACAGTACTACTCGCCCAGAATATTATCCAAAGCCAACTCAAAAAAACCGTCTAATTCGCTAGATCCAAGTAAAATATAGGTTTTATAAGCCCCTGAGAATCGCGTATTTTCTGAATTGAAGCCATCAGCAAGCATAATTTCTATCCTAAAGCCTGAAACTGACTTCTTACTAATTACGCTGGCAGGGGCAGATGAAAATTATCGTTATGAACTTTTGACCATTAACCAATCCCTGCAAACCAGTAAAGTCAGATTATGTAACTTATTCATTCCCCAAAAAGCTTAATCGACCAATGACCTACAATCAACATTAACTAAAAATTAAACCAACCCCCCAAAATGGTCATCTTCCGAAAATAATTTGACGTTTCTGAATTTAAGTATTTATTTTGTATGGCCTAAATCAAAATGGCTTCTGAAGATTAAATATGAATTCATTTATACACACCTAAAATTTATCAACGATGTCAAAAATTAAAATCGGTATCAACGGTTTCGGTCGTATCGGACGCTTCGTTTTCCGCGTTGCAGTAGCTAAAGAAAATGTAGAAGTTGTTGCAATCAACGACCTTATCGATGTAGATTATATGGCATACATGCTTAAATATGATTCTACACACGGTCAATTCAAAGGTACTGTTGAAGTTAAAAACGGTCAACTGGTTGTTAACGGAAAAACAATCCGCGTAACAGCTGAACGCAATCCTGCTGATATCAACTGGGGCGCAGTTGGCGCTGAATATGTAGTTGAATCAACTGGCTTGTTCCTTGAAAAAGCAAAAGCTCAGGGCCATATCGACGGCGGCGCTAAAAAAGTTATCCTTTCAGCTCCATCAAAAGATGATACCCCAATGTTTGTGATGGGTGTTAACCACACTTCATACACCAATGATATGAAATTCGTATCAAACGCTTCTTGTACTACCAATTGTTTAGCTCCTATCGCTAAAGTATTGAATGACAACTTCGGTATTCTTGAAGGTTTAATGACAACCGTTCATGCTACAACAGCTACACAAAAAACCGTTGACGGTCCTTCAGCCAAAGACTGGAGAGGCGGACGCGGAGCTGGTCAAAACATTATTCCTTCTTCAACCGGAGCAGCTAAAGCTGTAGGTAAAGTTATTCCTGAACTGAATGGAAAATTAACCGGTATGGCTTTCCGTGTACCAACTCCTGACGTATCAGTGGTTGACTTGACTGTTCGTTTGAAAAAAGAAACATCATACGCTGAAATCTGTGCTGCAATGAAAGCTGCTTCAGAAGGCGAGTTGAAAGGAATTCTTGGATATACAGAAGACGAAGTTG
This sequence comes from Bacteroidota bacterium, assembly GCA_030684645.1. GTDB lineage: Bacteria > Bacteroidota > Bacteroidia > Bacteroidales > Prolixibacteraceae > Aquipluma. The sequence continues at coordinate 16,524 of JAUXUF010000044.1, forward strand.
TTTCAAACGATTTTATTGGTGATCCACGTACTTCAATTTTCGATGCAAAAGCAGGGATTCAGTTATCTCCAACTTTTGTTAAAGTTATTTCATGGTACGACAACGAAATGGGATACTCAACCAAAGTCGTTGAATTGATTCAATACATGGATTCAGTAAAATAATTCGGAATCTATTTTATACTAAATAAAAAGGCAGTTCGAAAGGGCTGCTTTTTTTTGTCTGGATTTTGGTCAGTGAATTTAAATGACTTACTCTGCCCTACCACTTAGTCCTGATCGAGACATTGTTTGTATACTGTGATAAAGGCCCGGACCATATTTGACCAGGAAAAATTCTTCTTCTCTTCCAAAACATTCGCCTCAAATTCAGTCATTCGCTCATTCTCATAAAAATCGACCAATGCATCGGCAATTTTTTGGCTATTGGGTTCAACGACATAACCAATTTTCCCATCCGGAATAATTTCAGACAACCCGCCAACATTGGTTACCAGCATGGGTTTATTAAAATGATATCCAATTTGGGTTACCCCACTCTGTGTCGCACTTTTATAGGGCTGAACCACCATATCCGCAGCGCTGAAATAGAGGTTAACTTGATCATCTGCTATGAATTCTGTACGAAGAACGATCAGATCTTCCAGCTTTTTCTCGCGAATGAGAGCGAGATAAGGTTCCGGACTTGAATAATATTCGCCTGCAACCAAAAGTTTAACCGGAAATTTGCGTAAACGCTCATCAGCAAAGGCATTGATTAGTAAATCGAGCCCCTTATAGTCGCGGATAAAACCAAAGAATAGCAGGTATCTCGTATTCGTGTCCAGATTAAGTTTTTGTTTGGCAACTTCAAAAGAAAGTTTCTCTCCGTAATTGTCAAAAATGGGGTGAGGGCAATATCCCAGAGGCAGATCCTCTCTGAAGGATTTGGCCTCAGTCAACACACTTTTTGACATTGCAATCAAACCGTCAATTCGCTGAATGAAATAATTGGTTAGCAAACGGTCACCCGGATGGCGCTCATGTGGAACGATGTTATCAGCCAGGCATATAATAATAGTGTTTTTATTTTTTCGGATTAAGCCTGCAATAGTTCCCAAACAAGGAGCCATAAAAGGCAACCAATAACGAATGATTACCAGATCTGGGTTCTCAAGTCCAATCCGACGTCCGACTTTCAACCAGTTTAGTGGATTTACTGAATTTATTGTCCGGTTGATTTTCAGATTTTCAGGAGCAGGTTTCGCACTGTATTGCGTTTTTCCGGGAAAAAGAAAAGATGGATACTGAACGGTAAATGTCTCCAAATCAACGTCAAAACCCAAGGATGCAAACTCTTTTGCCAACCGCTCGTTGGTAGTAGCTATTCCTCCCCGGTAGGGATATGCAGGTCCGATGATTTTAATTTTTTTCAACATTTACGTGTAATGTATTCTTTCAACAAATGTGCAACATGTTTATCAATTGGGAAAGTAAATTCGTCAGGAATGACTCAATAAACAGGTACAACCAGATTGACAGGTTCCCATACCGCCAAACCGGAAGAAAGGAATTTAGCCAATTTCATGCATTTTCCGGTCGGCAAATGCAATGATTTCCTGAATATGTTCAGGTTCAAACCATTCAACTTCAGGATCGTGACGGAACCAGGTCAGTTGTTTTCGCGCATACTTGCGCGTATTTCTTTTTATCAGATCAACAGCCTCTTCCAGTGAACAGTCACCATCCAGATGCGAAAACAATTCCTTATATCCTACGGTGTTCAGCGAATTCAACTTCCGATGCGGATATACAGATTTTGCTTCATCCAGAAGTCCGGCTTCCATCATTTGTTCAACCCGACCGTTAATTCGTTCATATAAAAGCTTTCGATCCTGATTAATTCCAATTTTCAAAATCCTGAAGGGCCTTTCTTTTACCGTTTTCTTCCGGAATGACGTAAATGGCTTTCCGGTCATTTGGTGAATTTCGATCGCATGTAGCAAACGTTTGGGATTATTTAAATCAACAATCCGGTAATATTCCGGATCAGCTACAAGAAGCCTCTGTCGCAATGCCTCGATTCCGTTTTCCCCGTACCATTGGGTTACCTCTTCCCTGATAGCCGGATCCACTGTTGGAATATCATCGATCCCCTTGCAAATGGTATCGACATATAACATCGATCCACCCGTCAGAATCAAGGGGTTTTTTCGTTGGAAAAGCTGACTGATCAGATGCAAAGCCTCTGATTCATAGCTACTGACATTGTAATAATCGAAGATTGACCTGGACTGGATAAAATGGTGAGTTATTGCATTTAAATCTTCAACCGGAGGCACTGCTGTACCAATACAAAGTTCGCTGAAGAATTGCCGCGAATCGGCTGAAATAATTTCTGATTGGTAATGTTTGGCTAATTGTAAACTGATTGCTGATTTTCCGACACCGGTCGGTCCCAACACCACGATTAATGTATTCATGTTTATCTTTTCTTCAAAGAGCCGCAAAGATAGGCATTAATACAAAAAAAAAGGGACTTTTAAGTCCCCATTTGTTATACGTCCATTTCTCCAAAAATCTCATAATAGTCTTCCAGATCTCCAAAACTTTTATAAGTTTCGGTTGGTTCAGCGAGAACGACCTCCGCACTATCATAGTCATTAATCAGAAATTGTGCAGGCGCAATGCCTTTTTCGTAAGCAACAAATGGATCTTTTAAATCAGTTTTCATAAGCTTATCCTTTAGTTCAATGTAAAATAACCGTTCATTAAAAAAATCAAAAACATAAACCATCTTTAGTCCCGCTTCCGATATGTATTTATTTATTCTTGTTTTACGCATGCTTAACAATTTTGGAGTACTGACCCCAGAATCGAGTAAGCTGATTTCAATTTTTTTTCTCCATAACTCATCAGTCAGGAAAAAAGATGCAAGTTGAGATTGGTCAAAATTCGATGCGTTTTGGATAGTTCGGTGCAGGTCTTCAAATGTGTGTTCAGGACTGATATGGATCAATCGTTTAAAATCGGGGGCCTCAGATGATGAAACTTCGAATATACACACCATAATAGAAAAATTAATTAAGCTTGGACATTCTCAATATTCACTCCAAAATAAAGCCAAATAGTAACTGCTATACCCATACAACAAACAAAAGGTTAGCTGACAAATGTTAAAAAAATTTAAATTCAAAATCTATATTTCATATCGAATTGTAAATCAGCAATTTCACACCATCAAAAAAATATTTACTAAAAATCAATTCTTGAAAAATCGAATACATCCTCCAATTGGTCGTCAACTAAAGGAGAATTATATTCGACGCCAATGTTAATTTAAGGTTATCTAATTACACCAAATAAGTTTGAATAAGAAATAAATACACTGCATTTCTTAAACCAAGGCCGACTTTGTCCGAATTTTATAAAAATGATAGGTATATCAGGAAAATCAGAACTTTAATACACTGATTACCTATACTTTTGCATTGATATTTCAGGTGCTGTTGAGCTAAGAGATTTATGGCCAGATTCACTTTGAATATACCTTTCAACCAGATTGTTCATTGATGTAATTATTACTGAACTTGTGTGACCAATTAAACGCTTATCAAATAAAATCGATATGAGATTCGGAACACTCTTTTTTGAAAACCTGAAGATTGCGCTGCAGTCTATCCACAGTAACCTGCTTCGTACAATATTAACCGTATTGATTATAGCTGTCGGGATTACTGCTCTTGTTGGGATTCTGACAGCAATCGATTCAATTAAAAACTCTATTACCAAAGAATTCACTTTCATGGGCGCCAATACCTTTACAATCAGCTCGAGAGGCATGCATGTTCAGGTTGGGAACCAAAGATACCGGTCGAAAAATTATTCCTATATCAGTTATTATCAGGCCAAAGAGTTCAAGGAAAAATATGTGTTCCCATCGGCCGTTTCAATCTCTACTTATGCGACTGGTACCGCAACTGTTAAATTTGAATCGTTGAAATCCAATCCAAACGTGACTGTGCAGGGAGTTGATGAGAATTATCTTTTCACCTCGGGAAATGAAATTAAGACGGGCCGTAATTTTACTGAGGAAGAAGTTATTTCAGGTAGAAATGTAGTAATACTGGGTGATGGAATACTGAAGAAAATATTCAAAAAAGGAGAGAATCCACTTCAGAAGACGATTAGTATTGGAGGTGGAAAATACCGGGTTATAGGCATACTCGAAGCAAAAGGTCTGGCATTTGGCTCAGGCGGAGATCAGTTGTGCCTGCTGCCTTTCACCAACGTCAGAAGTTATTTTTCGAGGCCTCAAATGAACTTCTCCGTTCAAATCAAGGTAACGAATACCGAAATGGTAGATCCGGCAATTGGCGAAGCTGAAGGAACATTCCGGATTATCCGCAACTTAAATCCGGCTGACGAAAGCGATTTTAATGTGGAGAAAAGCGACAACCTGGTTAATATTTTATTGAAAAACATTCAAAACATTACACTTGTTGCTACAATTATAGGTTTGATTACCTTGTTTGGCGCGGCTGTCGGCCTCATGAATATTATGCTCGTATCGGTTACCGAACGCACCCGCGAAATTGGAATCAGGAAAGCCATCGGAGCTACCTCAAAAATTGTGAAACAACAATTTCTGATCGAAGCCATCGTGATTGGGCAAATTGGTGGATTTGTCGGCATAATTCTGGGTATCTTAGCTGGAAACGGAGTTGCCAGTATGATTGGCACACCATTCTTTATTCCCTGGGTTTGGATTTTTGTTGGTGTAATCCTGTGCTTTTTTGTTGGAATTATTTCGGGATATTATCCGGCACAAAAAGCGTCAAAACTTGATCCGATTGAAAGTCTGCGTTTCGAGTAAAGTCATTTGTTTTCAGAAAAAATATATCTTTACTATTTGAGATTAATTTTGACTGATTGGAGCAAGAGCAGAAAATGACAAAACTTCAAACAAAAGCAGAGCAGCGATTAATACAGGATTTTTTCGATGACTTGCTGAAGGCATGCGAAGGAAAAGTTTCGGATGATGGAATTGTCCGGGTCCGAAAAGCGTTTGAGTTTGCCAACAATGCACACGCCGGAGTAAAAAGAAAATCAGGCGAGCCATATATCATTCATCCGTTGGCTGTTGCTAAAATTGTAATTGAAGAAATCGGGTTAAGTGCCACATCCATTATTTCTGCACTACTCCACGATGTTGTGGAAGACACGGATTATACACTTGAAGATATCAGCAACCTGTTTGGTGAAAAAGTCTCTTCTATCGTTGATGGCCTAACCAAACTTTCCGACGAATTTACACCTCAGCAAGACTCCAAACAAGCCAATAACTTCAGGAAAATGCTGATGACCTTATCCGATGATGTCAGGGTTATCCTCATAAAGCTTGCTGACCGTTTGCATAATATGCGGACACTTGATTCGATGTCTCCGAACAAACAATTAAAAATCGCTGCTGAAACCCTGTACATCTTCGCTCCGCTTGCCCACCGACTGGGATTGTATGCCATCAAATCAGAACTGGAAGATTTAAGCCTGAAATACAAACATCCGGATGCTTTTAACCAGATACAGTTCCGGCTGCAAAACCAACGCGAGAAAAGAGATTACCTGGTAACCGAGTTTATTCGGCCCATTGAAGAACAACTGAAAAAGGAAGGCGTTGATTTTGTTATCACTGAACGGCTCAAATCGATCTATTCTATTTGGAATAAAATGCAGACCAAAGGAGTATCGTTTGATGAAGTCTATGATTTGCTGGCTATCCGTATCGTTTTTAATCCCAAACCAAATGTTTCTGAAAAGCGGCAGTGCTTCGATATCCTGTCGCTGGTAACCGATACTTACAAGCCTAAACCCGACCGTATCCGCGATTGGATCACCATGCCAAAGGTTAATGGTTACGAAGCATTACACGTAACGGTGATGGGGCCACAAGGCACATGGGTCGAAATCCAGATCAGGACTCAGCGAATGGATGAGATTGCTGAAAGGGGATTTGCCGCGCATTACAAATACAAAAACATCCATGATGTTGAAACCGAACTTGATCGATGGTTACAGAAGATCAAGGAGATGCTTCGAAATCCGGAATCAGATGCCCTCGAATTTCTGGATGAGTTTAAAATGAACCTGTTCTCATCCGAAATCATTGTATTCACGCCCAAAGGAAGAATGGTTACCTTGCCCAAAAATTCAAGCATTATTGATTTTGCCTATGAAATACACACTGAACTGGGACATCATTGCATCGGGGCAAAAATCAACCACAAACTAGTTCCTGTTTCGCATGTGCTTCAAAGTGGCGATCAGGTAGAGGTACTTACTTCCAAGACACAATCGCCCCAATTAACCTGGCTACCATTTCTGATCACTGCCAAAGCCAAAACGAAAGTCAAGCAATCATTCAAACTCGATCGAAAAAAACACATCGAACAGGGACGTAAAATAATTGAAGATCAACTGGCTACATACAAAATTTCACCTTCATCCGATACTCTGAAAAAATTAGTTGCCTATTATAATCTGACCAATAAGGAGCAACTTTATGCTCAGGTTGGTATGGGTTTTATCGAACTCGATAATCTCGATGAAGTACTTCAGACACGCCGTGAAAATAAGCTGGCAAAATTCTGGAAACTGACGTTTAGCCAAAAGAAGGATGAACAGGTACGGACCAGCATTATCGACAAAAAAATTCCCTTTATCCTGAAAGAAGATCCGGATGAGTCAAACTACTTACTGGCCAAATGCTGTAATCCGATACCCGGCGACGATGTAGTTGGTTATGTTTCCGGAGAGGAACATATCATTATCCATAAGCGAAATTGTCCTGAAGCAATGAAAATTATGTCACAGCAAGGCGACAAGATTATCACTGCCGAATGGACCAAATTTAAAAAACACTCCTATCTCTCCCGCATTAAACTCGCTGGGTTCGACCGCATTGGAATTGTCAACGAAATTACTGCCATTATCTCCAAACAACATGATATCAACATGCGAACTGTTCATTTTGATACGCATGACGGAATATTTGAGGGCGATTTGTACTTGTATATCCATAGCCTTCAGGATCTAAGCGAACTTATGGCCCGCCTGAAGAAAATAAAAGGGATTGACACCATTGAACGCATCGAGAAAATTCAGCAATAAATCTCCGGACTGAAAAATTGTGTAAAAAAAATATTATTTTTAAGCCTTATTTTTAATTGGTTTAAATATGAATAACCAAAAGACGAAAGAGGCGGTGAAGCGCATGTTTATAGATTATCTGGAGAACAATGACCATCGGAAAACTCCTGAACGGTTTGCAATTCTGGATGAAATATACTCAAGGGAAGGACATTTCGACATTGAGTCGTTGTATATTTCAATGAAAAATAAAAATTACCGCGTTAGCCGTGCTACTCTTTACAACACGATGGATTTGCTGCTTGAATGTAAACTCATCAACAGGCATCAGTTTGGAAAAAATCTGGCACAATTCGAAAAAACCCATGCCATTCTTCAACACGACCACTTAATTGATGTCAGCGACGGCTCTCTCACCGAATTTTACGATTCTCGCCTACGGGAAATTATCGAAGACATCTGCCTGAAAAATGACTTTAAATTATCGCATCACAACCTATACATCTACGGGCAATATAACTACAAGGCAGACCAATTGTTTTCTGATCCGAATAATCCAATAGAAACAAATTAAAAATCGAATTGCTTTTAAGGATTTATTTAAAGCCTATTTCTGTAAATAATTTGTAATTTTATCGCCTATAACAAATAACCTATTCCGTGGAAATTGGAATTTAAAAAAGTCCGGTTTTCGCGGTTTATCGTGTTTGAACATTGGCTAATTTTGGGGTGTAGGAACAATCCATCTGAACTGTGTTTATTATAGTGAAAAACAAATGAAAACAGTTCAGGGCATTAGATTGAATCTTGACAAGATGAAACGGCTATGAGCAAGTCTCTTTCACAAAGAAGGACGAATATTGGTTAGTTCCATATGGCAATTAAAAAACAAATTATAAACACATGAAAGTAGATGTATTGTTAGGCCTCCAATGGGGAGATGAAGGTAAAGGAAAAATAGTTGATGTTTTGACACCCCGGTACGATGTCATCTCCAGGTTTCAAGGCGGCCCAAATGCCGGACATACATTGGAAATCAACAACTTCAAACAGGTTTTGCATACTATTCCATCCGGAATATTTCACGAAAATAAAATGAACGTGATTGGAAACGGAGTGGTATTTGATCCGATTACATTTGAAAAAGAAGTCGAATCGATCAGCAAACATGGCGTTGATCTTCACAAAACCCTATATATTTCAAAAAAAGCCCATTTGATCCTTCCAACGCACAGGTTGCTTGATGCAGCTTCGGAAGAAGCAAAAGGTGCAACCAAAATCGGTTCAACTTTAAAAGGAATCGGACCAACTTACCGCGATAAAATTGGTCGTGATGGCTTGCGCATCGGTGATCTTTTCGAAAATTTTACCGAAAAATATACAGCAAGGATCCAGGCTCACAAAGATTTACTTGATAACTATTACCACTACGATTATTCCGCAATACTTGCAGAAACAGAACTGCAATGGATGAAGGCCATTGAACTCCTGAAAACCTTTCATATCGTTGACACAGAGCACCTCATCAACGAAAGTCTGGCTGAAAACAAATCGGTTTTGGCTGAAGGGGCCCAGGGAACGATGCTGGATATCGATTTCGGATCCTATCCATTTGTAACTTCCTCGAGCACCATTTGCGCCGGAGCTTGTACCGGACTGGGTATTGCCCCAAATAAAATCGGAAATGTTTACGGCATTTTCAAAGCTTACTGCACCCGCGTTGGAAGCGGACCGTTTCCAACCGAATTGTTTGACCTTGACGGGCAAAACATGCGCGAAGTTGGCCGCGAATTTGGTTCAACAACTGGCCGGCCACGCCGTTGCGGTTGGTTGGACCTGGTAGCGCTGAAATATTCAATCATGCTTAATGGAGTGACCGAATTGATTATGATGAAAGCTGATGTGTTGGATCAGTTTGAAACCATCAAAATCTGTGTAGGATATGAAATTAACGGAGAAGTAACCGAAAAGTTTCCGTTCGAATTAAACGATCAGGTAGTACCGGTTTATGTTGAATTACCAGGCTGGATGTCAGATCTGACTCAATTGTCCAGTCAGGATGAATTTCCGGAAGAATTTAACAACTACATCAATTTCATTGAAGAACAGGTTGGAATTCCAATTTCAATTGCTTCAGTAGGGCCAAACAGGGCACAAACCATCCTTTTAGGAGAGTAAAAGAGGAGGAGTCAGTAATCTGGCTCCTTTTCTTTTGGTCAACCCTTTTGATTTCCTTCAGAAATGACTATTTTAGAACACTTTATGCACGGTTCAAATTGTGTTTATAATCCTGAAATGGAAATTACCAGGCCCACACTGCTGCTCAATAAAGAGATTGCTTTACGAAACATAGAGAATATGGTTCATAAAGCAGAAGATCTGCATGTGTGTTTCAGACCACATTTTAAAACCCACCAATCATCTGAAATCGGCGAATGGTACCGTAACGCCGGGGTTAAATGCATCACTGTTTCTTCATTGACCATGGCAAATTATTTTGCGGATTCAGGATGGGATGATATTACGATTGCCTTTTCAGTGAATATTCCGGAAATACCTGAAATGAACGAACTCGCCAGCCGGATTAAACTAAACCTATTGATTGAAAACAAGGAAGGACTGATAGCGCTTCAGGAACAAATCACCTGGCATACAGGAGTTTTTATTAAAATTGATACCGGTTACAACCGCACCGGGATAGAAGCCAACCGGATTCCACTTATCGATCAGTTATTGGAAAGTATTCAAGAATCACCTCTACTGGAATTTAAAGGGTTTTTATCGCACACCGGACATACTTACCAGGCCAATTCGACACACGACATTTTCAGCCGTCATTTTGATGCCCTTCAAAAGATGAAAGCATTAAAAATGCGGTATGTGAGCGATTGGCCCGAACTTATTATTTCAATGGGTGATACACCTTCGTGCAGTATCTGTAATAATTTTGACGGTGTTGATGAAATCCGTCCGGGCAATTTTGTGTTTTACGATTTGATGCAGTTCAAACTTGGAGTTTGTAAACTGACCGACATTGCTGTTCGTATGGTTTGTCCGGTTATTGCGGTCCACCCATCGCGCAACGAAGTAGTCATATATGGTGGCGCCATCCATTTCTCTAAAGATTCGATTACAAACATCGACGGAAAGCCTTTATTCGGAAGAATAATTATCAGCGATGGAGATCAGGAAATTCTGCTTGATGAAAAAAATTACCTGCATGCACTTTCTCAGGAACATGGAATTGTAAAGGTCGCTCCGCGGGATTTCAACTACTTCAAACCAGGCAAACTCATCGAAATACTTCCCGTTCACTCATGCCTGACGGCCAACCTAATGAAGGAATACATGACTACCGAAGGTGATATTATTAAGATGATGACTTTTTAAACTATCACCAACAATAGATCTTTACATTTCTTAGATTCCTTCAATTATTTCAGATTCCTGAACTATTAATATTTTTGTATTTTTTAAAAGCTGTTATTATTGTACTTCTTACTACAATTGCATCAATTATTTTATTAGGGTAATAAATATGAAACCCTCATGACCGACTTCGTTCGCCAAAGATGATGAAAATGGAGCTACCTTTGCTGAAGGTATTCACTCTAAAGATCATTAACTATGGCATCAGAAGTTTACTTTGAGCAAGTCGTAGCCAAGGGTTGCGGAC
>JAUXUF010000046.1 GCA_030684645.1 Bacteroidota bacterium
ATCGGTTGACCTGCTTCAATATAAAAACTCGGGCGATACAACTTATGGCGACAAGGAGCGGGTTGTCGGGTATTATGCCATATCGTTTACTCAGGGGAAAGCGAAAAATCAAATGAAAGAGTTTTCGATCAGCAGCGAGGATAGAAAGTACCTGTTGAAGATTGCCCGTGAAACCATTACCGAATATGTCAGAAAGGGAACTACTCCTGAAATTGATCCGGCCAAACTGAGCGCAACCGTGAAAACTCCGTGCGGTGCGTTTGTGACTATCAACAAGAATCACATTTTGCGGGGCTGTATCGGACGTTTTGATCCAGAAATGCCACTTTGGAAGGTGGTTCAGTTGATGGCTATTGCCGCAGCAACTCAAGATCACCGGTTTAGTCCGGTTCAATCCAGCGAACTCGGCAAGATCGAAATTGAAATCTCAGTGCTCACTCCTTTGAAGCGGATCAAGTCGGCCGATGAATTTATTCTGGGCAAACACGGCATTTACATGAAGCAGGGAACTTCAACAGGAACATTTTTGCCCCAGGTGGCCACTTCAACAGGCTGGAGCAAAGAGGAATTTCTGGGCCATTGCGCTCAGGATAAGGCTGGAATAGGGTGGGACGGCTGGAAAACCGCTGAACTCTATACTTATGAAGCGCTGGTGTTCGGAGAGGGGGAGTTTCAACAATGAACACTGCATATCCTCTTTTGCCGATCAGCATTCTGGTGATTTTGTTTTACTCGCTTTCGTTCGCGTTTTCGCGGATGGGGTTGGTAAGCAAGGCCAACCACCGTAAATTCTGGAATATCTTACTGCTGATTGCCTTCCTGACGACTGGATTAATCGGATTGCTGATGGTCGTTAAAATCAATTACAAACTGGTAATTCCCTTTTATGATGAATTACAGGGCTACCACGTTGGTTTTGGTATCGGGATGGCTGTCATCGGCTTTTTTCATTTCTGGTGGCATCTCAGTTACTATCTTCATCTTTTAAAAAGCGAAAAAAGCAAGCAGTCCCGGCAAACATTTCAGATGGAAAAAGATTTGGCCGAAAGTTTCCTGAAGATTTCCGCCTTTTTGCTGGGAAGCACATCCATCATTGCACAGGTGATATTGCTGCGCGAGTTTCTGTCTGTTTTTAACGGCAACGAACTGGTCATCGGCTTGGTGCTTGCCAACTGGATGGTTTTAACAGGGCTTGGCGCATACCTTGGCCAATATCCAATAAGAATAAAAAAAGCTTATCCTGTCATCATTTCCGGCCTGCTCATTCTTTCGGTTTTGCCTTTCGCTACCGCTTTTCTGATCAATTTCCTGAAAAACATCGTGTTCCCCATCGGGGCAATGATCAGTGTGTTTCAAATCTTCTTTGCTTCGCTGTTACTGCTAATCCCGTTTTGCCTCGTGAGCGGCTTCCTGTTTACCTTCATCGCCAGCTGTTATTCCGAAATCAGGCGCCAAAACGAAGCTGGCCCTGTTTATGGTTTCGAGTCGGTGGGCAGTACGGTTGGTGGTTTGCTCAGCGGACTGCTTTTTATTTTTGTGTTTTCTTCCATTGAGAGCCTGCTGGTTTTGGCCATCGTCAACGGGTTGGTGCTTTTTCTGATCAACCTTCAAAGGTTAGGTCGAAAGAGGATTTGGGTGCCGCTGTTGGTGGCGGTTCCGGCATTCGTCCTGCTTTTTTTTCATCCTGAAAAGAAGATCAGAAGTCTGGTATATCCAAATCAGGAAATTGTGGTTTCGAAAGATTCGCCTTACGGAAACATCGTGATCGCCCGGCGCGAAAACCTGTGGAGCGTTTACAACAACAATGTGCTGCTGTTCGATTCCGAAAATTTTATGCTGAACGAAGAGGCTGTACATTTTCCCATGCTGCAGCACCCGCATCCGGCAAAGGTTCTGCTTGTTTCGGGTGGAATTTCTGGACAAATTGCCGAAGTCCGGAAATATGGGAAAATTTCAATCGATTATGTGGAAGACAACCGGTGGTTGCTGTCCCTGATGAAAGATACGCTCCGGAAAATGACGGATGAAAACCTGAACGTTTTTGCAACCGATCCACTTCGGTTTATCCGCAAAACCCAAAAGTCGTATGATGTAGCTATCCTGAACCTGCCTGGCCCGTCCACCATGCAGTCGAACCGGTTTTACACGCTCGAATTTTACAAACTCCTGAAGCAGAAGCTGACTCCGGGTGCAGTTGTTTCTTTTGGGATACAGGCTCCGCCCAATTACCTGAATTCAGAAGCGGTCGACCTGAATTCGACCCTGTTTGCTACCTTGAAAAAAGTGTTTCAGAATGTGCTGATCATTCCGGGGGAGAAGAATTATTTTCTGGCATCCGATGCACCATTGACATCCAATATTTCTCAAACTGTTCAGGAAAAACAAATTGAAAACCGATATGTGAACCCATATTATATCGATGACTCGCTGCTGAAAAGTCGTGGAGATAATATCCTTGCGGCATTAAATCCGGCTGCCGAAATCAATCAAAATCTGAAACCAGTTTCGTACTTCCAGCAACTTTTTTACTGGCTGAGTCAGTTCAAAGGGAAATACGGAGTGATGGCTGTTTGTGCAGTGGTTTTGTCGCTATTTGTTTTCTTTAGGGGAAGCACACCTTCCAAAGCCATGTTCCTTACTGGTTTTTCGGCAACAGGGTTGGAAATTCTCCTGCTTTTCGGATTGCAGGTTTTCTTTGGAAACATTTACCTGCTCACCAGTTTTGTCTTTACCGGTTTTATGTTTGGTCTTGCGTCCGGATCTTTCTTTGGAAAATCATTCAAAAGCGCTCCGGGAAAGAGTTACCTGTCGGTTACCCAAATTGTGATTGGTATTTTTGCTGCAATCATCAGTGTTTCACTTTTCTCTCCTGAGATGGCTGATCTGCCGCCGGCAATTGTTTATTCGCTGTTTCTGGCAGCAACTGTGCTGATTGGCGGACTGACCGGGTTCCAGTTTACACGGGCAAGTCTCGCCAGGATCGGAAGCTATGCTGACATTTCAGGAAAAACTTACAGTTACGATTTATTTGGCTCGGCGATGGGTGCGCTTGCAACAGCGATTTTTTTGGTGCCCAAACTGGGTATTGTGGCCTCGGTACTGACCATTAGTTTTTTAAATTTGGTATTCGGAATTTGGTTAATTTTAAAGAAAAAATAGATAAGAATGATTTCAAAAACAATGACGACAGAAATGCAAATACTTCCCGATGAATTGGTAATGAGTAAGATATATGTTATCAGGAACGTAAAAGTTATGCTCGATAGTGACCTTGCAGAACTATACGAGGTAGAAACCAAACAATTAAAAAGAGCTGTAAAACGAAATGTAAAACGGTTTCCTGATGATTTTATGTTTGAACTTACGGAAATAGAATTCGCAAATTTGAGGAGCCAATTTGGCACCTCAAGTTGGGGCGGTGTACGGTATGCACCTATGGCTTTTACAGAACAAGGAGTTGCAATGTTATCAAGTGTTTTGAGTAGCGAACGCGCAGTTATGGTAAACATCCAGATAATTCTCATATTTACAAAAATGCGTGCATTACTGTCAACACATAAAGAAATACTTCAAAAGCTCGAACAGATTGAAAAGAAAGACATTGAACAAGATGATAAAATCGGGCTCATTTTTGAATACCTTAAACAGCTTGAACAAACCAAACAACAGGAATTGGAGCAAAAGAACCGTCCGAAAATAGGCTTCAAGTTGCAGGTTGCAGTAGTACAAGGAAAATTCGATCCATTTTTTCGTCAAAAACCGAATATCACACGAAAGGAGATTGAAGAAGAAACCGGGAAAAAAGTAATAACCAAGCAAAATGCGAAACAAATAGTGCAGAAAAAGAGTAACAAAATCGAGTGAAACTTGATCATTAAAGCATATGATGACCTTTCAGGATATGAACACACGAGAATTTCTGAAACGTGGACTGGCTGCAACAGGCGCGATCGCCTGCTCACCGATGATGAGCTTTTCCGGAGAAACCAGCGAAAAACTCTGGAAATGGAGCAAGGAAGGTTTGTACTGGTCGCCTACGCCACGGGGTACCAAATGCCTGATCTGCCCCAATGAGTGTATCATTAAAGAGGGCGAATCGGGACTTTGCCACAACCGGGTAAACCGGGACGGGAAAATTTATTCCATTGCCTACGGAAATCCTTGCGCCGTCAATATCGACCCGATTGAAAAGAAGCCCTTTAACCATTTTTTGCCCGGAACAAAGGCCTTTTCCATTGGTACGGCGGGTTGCAACCTGGCCTGTTTGAACTGCCAGAACTGGACGATCTCGCAGGTTAGTCCCAAAGAAACACGCAACTACGATTTGATGCCCGATAAGCTGATTGCCGACACCATTGCCAGCAAGTGCCCATCGATAGCTTACACGTATTCCGAGCCCATTTCGTTTTATGAATATACCTTCGATTCGGCCAAACTGGCGCGGCAGGAAGGCATTAAAAATGTACTTGTGACTGCGGGTTTCATCAACGACGAACCGCTGCGCAATCTCCTCAAATACATTGATGCCGCCAGGGTTGATCTGAAATCGTTCAGTAATGATATTTACCTGAAGCTGAGCGCCGGCGCCCTCGATCCGGTTTTAAACACGCTGAAAACAATGAAGGAACTCGGAGTCTGGCTCGAAATTATCAACCTGGTTGTTCCCGGCTGGACCGACAATCTGGACATGATCAAACGCATGTGCAACTGGCTGGCCGAAAACGGACTTTCCAGTACGCCGCTTCACTTTAGCCGTTTTCATCCTGATTACAAACTCACTCAATTGTCATCCACTCCGATTGGTGTGCTTACCCAGGCCCGCGATGTTGCCCTTGCTGCCGGAATAAAATACGTGTATATTGGCAATGTGCCCGGCCTCGATGCAGAAAATACCTATTGTCCAAAATGTCACGAAATAGTTATCGAACGGAAGGGATATACCATTTTTCAGAAAAACCTTGAAAAAGGGGCCTGCAAAAAATGTGGCGAAAAGATACACGGAGTTTGGGGATAATAACTTTTACCTCATTTGTTCTTTTCCCGGGTGCTGCGATTTATAATCGCAGTTATTGCTTTTCTGCGATTATAAATCGCAGCACCAAAATAAATCCTATTTTTACCGCTGAATTGGTTCCAAGTTCGGCCTTCGGCTGACATGGACTAAGAGGGAATCCGGTTTAAACCCGGAGCTGTACCCGCAGCTGTATGCCTTTATAAAACTTTTTGTAATCCCCGCCACTGTTTCTGTTTTTTGAAACGGGAAGGCCGCAAAAAGTGAGGCGAGCCAGAAGACCTGCCAATTCAAAACAATTCTGATTCGAATCTTCGGGAAAAAAGATCGGTGAAAGGTGACAGCAATTTCCTTTTCATTTCTGCCGGAGCAAAAAATTAGATGTAACCTATAAATTTATGCGCATGAAAGTCCACAAGAATGTCATTATCGTCCTTATTCTATTTCTAATGATAATACCGAAAACTCAGGCTCAATCATCAGTTCAAAAGCCAATCCGATTGGCCATTTCAGGGATGACCCATGGGCACATTGCCTTTATTTTAGGCCGGAAAGACAAGCAGGATTTTCAACTGGTTGGAGTTTTTGAGCCAAACACCGAATTGGCTCAAAAACTGGCAAAAAAATATGGATTCGACCCCAAACTGATCTATTCTGATCTTGTAAGCATGCTTGACAAAGTAAAGCCTGAAGCAGTTGTAGCATTTGGATCCATTTTCGAACACATGGCCACGGTTGAAGCTTGCGCCCCGAGAGGAATCCATGTGATGGTTGAAAAACCACTTGCCACAACCGTTGAACATGCGAAAAGGATGGTTGAACTTGCTGAAAAGTATCACATTTATTTGCTTACCGATTACGAAACTTCCTGGTATCCAACTACCGCAAAATCGTTTCAGTTGGTTAATGACAGTAACTTCATTGGAACCATCAGGAAAGTAGTTATTCACGACGGTCATCAGGGTCCAAAAGAAATTGGCTGCGACAAGGTTTTTCTCGATTGGCTGACAGATCCTGTTCAAAACGGAGGAGGTGCCCTGATCGATTTCGGTTGTTATGGAGCCAATCTGATGACTTACCTAATGAAAGGTGAAGAGCCCGTTTCAGTGACGGCAGTTACCCAACATTTTAAACCAGATATTTACCCTAAAGTTGACGATGAAGCAACCATCATTGTGAGTTATCCTAATGCGCAGTGCATTATTCAGGCATCCTGGAACTGGCCTTTTAGCCGTAAGGATATGGAAATTTATGGTGATTCGGGATACCTTGTTGCAGTCAACAACAAAAATATGCGGTTGAGGAAAGGAACTATGCAGACCGAACAGTTGAAACAAGTCACTTCAAAAGATATTGCTGTTTACGAAGATCCGTTTAATTATTTTGCTGATGTACTGTATGGAAAAGTAAAGATGACCAGTTATGATCCATATTCACTGACCAATAATGTGATTGTTGTAAAAATTTTGGATGCCGCGCGTGAATCAGCGAAAACTGGAACAACTGTAATCCTGAAGAAGTAAAATGAAGAAAAACTATTTTATACTGATAATTCTTCTTACTTGTCAATTGACAATTCAGGCACAGAAAGCCAAACGTATTGTGTCGCTTGTTCCATGGGTCACCAAAAGTTTATACCTGATGGGCGAACAGAAACGTTTGGTGGGTTGCACCAATTATTGCCCGGTTGCGGCTTCCGACAATATTCCGGTAGTGGCATCGGCCATGAGTGTCAACCTCGAAAAAACACTGATGTTGAAACCCGATGTGGTTATTGCTTCGTCATTAATCAAACCTGAAATCATCGATAATTTAAGGAAACTCGGTATCAAAGTTGTTTATCAGCCTTACCCCAAATCGTTTGAAGAGATTTGTGCCTACTTTATTCAGATTGGAGAATTGGTTGGACAGGGAAATAAGGCCAAAGAAATTGTAAATCAGCAAAAAGACCGGCTGGCTAAGTTGAAGGCCAGCGTCCCCTCCGGAAAAAATCCCAAAGTATTTATCCAGATTGGTGCCAAACCTCTGTTTTGTGTTGTTCCTGATACATTCATGGACGATTTTATCCGCTTTTCAGGAGGGGAAAATATAGCTTCTGGTTTTAAAATTGGAAGCATTACCCGCGAATATGTGCTGAAACAGAATCCTGATTTCATCTTTATTGTGACCATGGGTATTGTGGCGCAGGAAGAAAAAGACACCTGGCTTGGTTATTCAGCGCTTTCGGCCAGTAAAAGCAAGAAAATTTTTATTCTTGATGCCGATAAAACCTGCAGCCCTACCCCAATTCTGTTTCTGGATGCGCTCGAAGAAATGATCAAATTGATGTACCAGTAAAATCCATTAACCATTATGACTTCAGGACATGGAGACGACCGTTATCAGTACGCACAAACACTCCGGGCAGATTTCAGCTCCAATGTCTGGTTTGGTGGAACACCACCGGAACTGATCAGTCATTTGCAGCAAAACCTGCATCTTATCGGGAATTATCCGGAACCCGATGCCGCCGGTTTGTGCCGGGGAATTTCTGATTGGCATAACGTAAACCCGAATCAGGTTCTGGCTTTTAACGGATCGGTTGAAGCGTTTTACACCATTGCGCTGGCTTTTCGCGAATCGGTTTCGGCTATTCTTTACCCCACTTTTGCAGAGTATGAAGATGCCTGCCGGATACACCAGCGCCATCTTCAGTTTTTCAGGAGCGATGAAGCTGAAAGCGCATTGAAATCGGAAACAAACCTGTTTTGGACCGGCAATCCGAACAATCCTGACGGACACATTTTTAGTTTTCAGGAAATAGAAGGATGGCTTGGGAAACACCCGAACACGGTATTTGTAGTGGATGAAGCTTATGCCGGAATGGTTCCCGGATTCGCGTCGGCCATTTCGTTAACCCAAAATTATCCCAATCTGATCGTAGTTCGTTCGCTAACTAAATGCTGCGCCATTCCCGGGTTACGGCTGGGTTATGTTGTGGCTTCTGAAAAGCTGGCCAGCCGGTTGCGAAAGTTTCAGCAACCCTGGTCGGTAAACGCTTTGGCACAGGAAGCCGGCAAATTCCTGATTGATTATTTAGAGGAGCATCCTTTGGATACCACAACGATACTGCAATTATCGCTTGATCTTCAGCGATCGGTTGGCCAACTCGACGGTTTTCATGTGATTCACTCTGAAGCCCCTTTTTTTTTGATCGAAATGCAATCGGGAACTGCTGCCGGACTGAAACAATTTTTGCTGGATGAACATGGAATTCTGGTTCGCGATGCCTCCAACTTCCGGGGATTGAATGAACGGTATTTCCGGGTTTGTACACGGAACAAAAAAGATAATCAGCTGCTTATGGAAGGATTGAAAAACTATTCAAAAAAATTAACCACGGAGAACACGGAGTTTACACAGAGAGCACTAAGTTGAAAATAAATGAATAAATTCTCTGCGATCTCAGTTTCTTCTCAGTTTTCTCTGTGGTAAAGCATTTAGATCATGACTCCAGAACTTCTAATTATTATCTCTCTTTTAATCGGCTTTTTGCTCGACACGTTATTGGGCGATCCGCTTTGGCTGCCGCATCCCATCCGGCTTTTTGGCCGTGCAATTTTCTTTTTCACTGAAAAGCTGAATTCAGGCCAACACCGCAAAATGAAAGGTGCAGCGATGGCTGTTGGTTTGATTGCATCGACTTTTGGGGTGATTTGGTTGCTGCTACTTCTGGTCAAACCCATCGAACCATTGTACATTGGCCTGGCGGGCATCGGGGTTTTTTACGGCCTGGCCAACCGCAGCCTGATTTCGGAGGCGCACAAAGTAATCCGGGTACTCGAAACACAAGGGCTCGAAGCCGGACGTCAGCAACTGAGTTTTATCGTAGGCCGCGAAACCAGGAACCTGAACGGACAGCAAATACGCACCGCGGTACTCGAAACGCTGGCCGAAAACCTCAGCGACGGAGTGATTGCGCCACTGTTTTTTTATGCGTTGGGCGGAGTTCCGGCAATGATGGCTTACAAAATGGCCAACACGCTCGATTCGATGATTGGGTACAAAAGTGAACAATTCAGGCAATTTGGCTGGTTTGCTGCCCGCTTCGACGATGTACTCAATTTTATTCCGGCCCGACTCACTGCTTTGCTGATGGTGGTTCTGACTCTTAGTCCGCGCGGATTAGCTTATGTTTTCCGCTACGGACACCGGCACAGCAGTCCGAATGCCGGTTATCCCGAAGCTGCCCTGGCCGGAATTCTGAATTGCAGGTTCGGCGGACCGAACGTGTATCACGGAATTTCGGTCGAAAAACCTTACATCGGGAAAACAACCCGCCACTTAACCAACAAAGATTTTTATAAAGCCTACTTCCTGAATTTTATAAGTTGCCTGGTAATGATCGGGATAATCTGTGTTATTCGCTTAATTTGAATGATCGCTTTTAGTTCTGCTTTCTGGCTCAAAACTGAAATTTTGAACGATCAAATCACCATTAAATAATTTGAATTAAAATAATTGTCATTTTCTTTGCATAGAAATGAAGTCTAAAGAAATTCAACTATCAAGATTAGTCTAAACTATGAAGTTACCTATATTATACCTTAATGAATTAAATATTCAATCGGTCGAAAAAACCTTTTCCAAAACTTTAAAACAGTTACAGGACGGCGATTTCAAGAGTGCCGATGTACGCAAGATGCCTACCTCAGGCTTTTACCGTGCCCGGCTCGATATTCGCGACCGATTGCTCTTTACGTTTGCCAGTTACGAAAACCAAAAATATTTGCTTCTGCTGGAAGTAATTAAAGACCACAACTATAGCCACAGCCGCTTTTTGCGTGGAGCTATTATACCTGATGAGGAAAATTTTGTTCGCGTACAATCGCCCGATGAAATTTCAGCTCAGGAGAATGATCTGATTTTCCTCAATCCTAAGTCGCGCAAAATCCACTTGCTCAATAAGTTCATTTCATTCGACCAATTACAGGACTCCATTTACTCGCTCTTTCCGCCGCTGATCATTGTCGGGTCGGCAGGAAGTGGCAAAACAGCCCTGGTACTTGAAAAACTTAAGGAGTTACCCGGTGAAATCGCCTACATTTCGCTATCCAAATTTCTGGTCGAAAACGCATCAAAAATCTATTATTCAAGCGGTTTTGACAACGAAAAACAAGAAGTTGAGTTTTTGTCGCTCCACAATTATTTATCCAGTTGGGAAAAACCACAAGGTACGGAAGTTACTTTCCGCCAATTCGACAGTTGGTTTTTTCGTTATGCCCAAACCCTACGGATCAACGAACCTTATCGCGTATTCGAGGAATTTAAAGGTGTAATTACCGGTTCGCCAGTCCATACCGCCTGGTTATCGCAAGCGGAATATCTGGAACTGGGCGTAAAACAATCCATTTTTTCGACTGCCGAACGCGAACGGCTTTACCCGGTTTTTTTGAAATATTTAGATTGGCTGAACGAAAGCAATATGTATGATAGTAACATTCTGTGCCATCAATACCTGGAGAAAATCAAACCCCGCTACGATTATATTGTGGTAGATGAGGTGCAGGACATTACCAATATTCAGCTGAAATCTATCCTGCAGTCGCTTAAACATAAAAATCATTTTATCCTGACGGGCGACAGTAATCAGATTGTACATCCCAACTTTTTTTCGTGGGGCAAAGTGAAGAGTTTTTTCTACGAAACAGGTGATCATGAAAAACAGATTAAAATACTTCAAACCAATTACCGGAACAGTTTAAATGTGGTTGAGCTGGGGAACAACCTGCTCAAAATCAAGATCACACGTTTTGGCTCTATCGATCGCGAAAGCAACTACCTGATTGGCACGGTCAGTAAAAACAAAGGCGAAGTTTTGCTCTTCCCTGATGACGACAAAAAGAAAAACGAGCTCAACCGGCGCACCCAAAACAGTACACATTACGCCGTGATAGTTCCCAATAACGAACAAAAAGCTGATGCCCGGCGATTTTTCAAAACGCCATTGGTTTTTAGTATCCAGGAAGCCAAGGGATTGGAGTACGAGAATGTGATATTAATAAACTTCGTTTCGGGGCACGAAGCCGAATTTCGCGAAATAATAAAAGGTGTTACTGCCAGTGATTTGCTAAAAGAGGACTTGATTTACAACCGGGCAGCAAACAAGCACGACAAAGATGCCGAAATCTATAAGTTTTATATCAACTCGTTGTATGTTGCCATTACCCGCGCGGTAAAAAACATCTATATTTTTGAGAAACTGCCCAATCACCCCGCTTTGCAACTCCTGCAAATGAAGGAAAACAAAGAGGAAGTAAAAGTTACCGAAGCCAAATCGACTCTGGACGAGTGGCTTGCTGAGGCACAACGACTTGAAGATCAAGGGAAATTAGAGCAAGCCGAACAAATTCGGGCCAAATATTTAGGCTACGAATATCTGAGCCCTGAACAATTGGAACAGGTCAGGCAATTGGCTCTCGATCCATCAAAAAAAGAACACGAAGTAAAAAAAGAACGCAAACAACTCTTTCAGTACGCCGTTACCCACCAGCGGTACGATTGGGTGGAGCAGTTAGCCCAACTGCAATTTCAACGTGCCATTATCCTGATGAAAGAACTCAGGCATGACAAAAAAGAGTATGCAAAAAATATCCGGTTAGGCCGCAAAAGAGAAACCTTCTCTTTTGTAAAAAAATACGGTATTGATTTTCGTATTGAAGAAGAAGAGGTTACCGGCTTGATGCTTGCCCTGCAACACGGACAAAGCGAGTTAGTGGCCGAATATCTTCAGCAGCACGCTTCGCTTTCACAAAAAGACAATTCGGGTAAAATGGCTGTCGATCATCTGCTTTCTATCATTATAAAAAATGCAGCTCAAAAGAAACCTCAGGGCACGCCACCGTCTCCTGTCCTGCGCTTTTGGAGTGCAATTCAACCCAATAGTTTCACCTACGAGACCTACAACCGGCAATTTCAGGCCAGTTCGCACAGCATGGTCTATTTTCTCCTTATTTTAATGCGCTGTTTAGATGAGATACATTACAGAAAAGTGCTTTTCAAAAAAGGGACTCCGGAGGAGAAAAGAATCTCTTGTTTTATGATGGATCACATGGTCAAATATGCCGAGTTGATCCCTGATGAAATACTGCCCCCTTACCGGAAGAAGCGGCAATACATCAACAGTGTACTGTCGTCAAATGAAATTAACCGTGATGAATTCACTGCCTGCAAAATGGCATTCAGCCGGGTAGAGAGGGGCGTTTATGTAGTTAATCCGATGATCAATTGGCTTTAAATTACTGTTGAACGTCCGATTAATATTTCAAATTCGGTCGAAAAGCCTTCCGATTTCAATTTAATCCTTACTTTTGCCTCCGGAAATGGTTCCGACGTTGGTCAACGCCAACATGGAATAATAGGGAATCCGGTTGAAATCCGGAGCTGTACCCGCAGCTGTAAGCCTGAATATAAACTTTTTGAAACTCCTGCCACTGTTCGTCAACCGACGGATGGGAAGGCCTCAAAAAGCAAGGCGAGCCAGAAGACCTGCCATTTTCTATGAGTATCAACAATAGCTTCGGGAATAAAGCTGGTGAAATACAATTCAATCTATTTCACAATTTTATCCAAAGCTCATATCTGTTTAAAGAAATGAGAAGGTTTTTTCTGGTTCAGTTAATTCTGGTAATTACATCAAGCGCGTTTGCACAACACAACAACTTGGCGGATACAATTATGCTGCATGAAGTTGTTACTTATGCTCCGCTAAAGAAGTATCAGGCTGGCGCTAAAATTGAGCCTATCCCAGGTGACCAGATGATCATCGGGCAGGCCGGTTCTATCGACCAGTTATTGATGCGTTTTACTCCGGTTTATTTGAAATCCAATGCCGGAGGATTGTCAACCATTCATTTGCGTGGCACTTCACCCAACCACACCTCGGTTAATTTTGGCGGGATCAACATCAATTCGCTAACGCTCGGACATTCCAGCATGTCTGAAGTCCCTGTATTTCTTTTCGATGAAATTGATTTGCAATACGGTAGTTCTTCGGCCATAAACGGTTCAGGTTCAATAGGTGGAGCTCTTCACCTTGGTCTAGCCAACAACTGGACGAATGGGATGAAATTAAAAACTACCCTGTCGGAAGGATCGTTTGGTGAACAATTGTACGGAGCCAAACTGTTTGCCGGAAATGGTCGTTTCGAGTCGGTTACACGCCTGTTTTATTTCAGCCTGAAAAATGATTTTCCATTCAACAATCCCAAAATAGGCGATGTTGAACATCCGGGAACTATCCGCGACCGCCAACGTGGCGCTGCTATTGAAAATGAAGGCGTGATTCAGGAAATCAATTACCGTTTCAATGAAAAGGAAGCATTAAAATCGGCGCTGTGGCTCGAACATGACTGGCATGAGATACAACTGACAATGAATGAGATTTGGACGCCCAAAGTTCCGGAAACGCTGGATAATAAGCACATCCGGTTTTGGTCGGAATATGAAAACAGAAAAAATCCTTTGAACATCAGGGGTGGATTGGGTTATGTGCATGATATGCAGGTGTACGACGGAGATAAAAAGCAAAAGATTGGGACCAATCGTTTAATCGCCGAAATTGAAGGAAGACAAGACATTAGTACCCGATTGGGTTATAAATTAGGTGTGAAATATCAGTATATTAAACCAGATGTTTATGCCTATTCGGCTGATGTGATTAAACAGGAACAGCAGGCAGACTTCTATTTTTCTTCGTTTTATACGGCCTGGAATCGTCTTAAACTGACTTTAAATCTGCGACAATTGTTTGTCACTAATTTTGAGGCTCCGTTTACCCCGTCGCTAGGTGCAGAATACAGGGTTTTCAGTACTGATTATTCCGTATTTAAGCTGAACGGAAATATATCACGTTCTTATCGGATTCCTACATTCAACGACCGCTACTGGGGCACGCAAGGCAATCCAAACCTGAAGCCTGAAGATGGCATGAACTACGAACTCGGATTAAATTACGCGCTGTGCAAAGAAAATATTCAGTCGGATGTCAAGTTGAATGTGTTTTACATGGATGTGAAAAACTGGATCGAATGGCGACTGGGAGCGGTTGACTGGACTGCTCAAAATGTGATGGAAGTTGAAAGCAAAGGCATCGAGTTTCAATCGAATACCGATTGGACAGTCAATAAACTGAAATTCAATTTCAGGATAAATTACAGTTTTAATCCGGTTGAAACCATAAAGGATGAATCACCAACAGGGGTTACAGGCCGACAGTTGCTTTACGTTCCAAAAAACATTGGCAATACCTACCTGAGGCTTAACTATCAGTTGTGGAATGTTTTTGCCGATGGTGGATATACCGGAAAACGATTTGCCGATTACTCCGGATCTTATTACATGCCAAAAGGATATGAACTCGACTCCTATTTTTTAGCTAACTGCGGAATATCGAGAAAGTTATCTTTGTTTAAACAGTCGGTTTTTCTATCGTTCGCACTCAATAATATCCTCAACACCGATTACCAAAACGAACGATTTTACGCCATGCCGGGGCGCAATTTCCGGATCGGCCTTTCCACAGATATTAATATTCACTAAAAATCAAAATTTTAAAACATGAAAAAGTATTTCAAATTTTTATTGCTTTCCCTTTTTGCCCTGGTTGTTTTTAATTCCTGTACAAAGGATGATCCTGAATTGTATCCAAGTACACTTGTTAAAGGAGCTTACATTGTAAATTATGGATCGTTTCAAAAAGGCGGTTCCAGCATTTCTAAATATGACTATGATAAGGATGTAGTAACCAATTTCTTTGATCAGCAACAGAACAAGGGATCTGTGTTTGCATCAAATATTCAATTTGCCTATAAAACCGGAGATAATATTTTTCTGATGGGCAATTCTCCTGATCAGGTGATTTCAGTTGATCCGCTATTTGTTCAGGCTAAAAATGGGGTAAGCGATAAAATTGCTAAACCCCGCAGTTGCATTGCCGATGGCAAGTACCTCTATGTTTCTTGCTGGGGAGAAAATCCGGATTGGAAACTAATGCCCAATAGCTACATTGCCAAATACAACATCGAAACCAAAGTGGTTGAGAAAAAAATTGAATTAGCCGGGGGGCCTGAAGGACTTGAGATTTCGAATGGTAAATTGTATGTTGCCCTCAATTTTAAAAAGGCAGTGGCTGTAATGGACTTAAAGACTGAAGCGATCAGCTACATCGAAACTCCGGCAGTTTGCTCGTATTTTCTGAAAGACAACAGCGGAAACCTTTATGTTTCTTTAATCAGTTCATATTCAACTCCTGCAACACAAACTGGATTAGGCTATATTACAACAAGCACCAATGTTCTGACAGTTACGCCATTGGAGAATGTAAGTACCGAATATGCTTCAATTATGGCTTTCAGCAAAGACAAATCTAAAATTTTCGTGGCTGCTGCTGCCTACGATGCCAATTGGGTAATGGTAGGTGGCATTCAAGTCTTCAATTTAGCCACCAGAAAATTTGAATCGAACGCTCTGGTAAGTGGAATTTCAGGATTGAAAGGCCTTTCGGTTAATCCGGTTGATGGGAATATTTATGTTTTTGTGAGTCCGTCAACCACCAACAATGGACTGATGAAAATTTATTCAGAAGCAGGTAATGCAATTGCAGAAAAAACAGTTGGGGCATCACCTACCATGGCGATATTCCTGAATTAAAACTAATGGCCCAAATCACATTCATCACAGGAGGGGCACGTTCGGGGAAAAGCAGTTTCGCACAGAAAATGGCTGAATCGTACAGTAAAAACCCGGTTTACCTGGCCACCGCGCGGGTGTGGGACGCGGATTTCCGCCAGCGGATTGAGCGCCACCAAAACGACCGCGGCCCACACTGGACCACCATCGAACAGGAGAAAGAACTTTCAGCCTGCGAAGTGGATGGCAAAACCGTTTTGCTCGACTGCATCACCCTTTGGCTGACCAACATTTTTTTCGACAATCAGTTTGATGCCGACCGTTCGCTCGAAGAGGCCAAAACTGAATGGAACCGCTTTGTTCAGAAGGAAATGAACCTGATAGTAGTGAGCAATGAATTGGGCATGGGAGTTCATCCGGTGGAAGAATCGGCCCGCAAATTTGCCGACCTCCAGGGCTGGATGAACCAGTACATCGCCCAACAAGCCAGCGAGGTTATCCTGATGATCTCCGGAATTCCGGTGAAGATAAAAGGGTAAACAGGGAGATTGGAGACCGGAGAAGGAAACACGGAAAATTGGCAGTTTTCACCACAGATTACACAGATTCGCACAGATTAAATCCCGTTGTTGGTTAACCGCGTAGCGGTGACAGTATGGTAGAAAATAAAAACATTCCATGAAAACCGTCCGCGAGATAAAGTTCATCAAAGAACAAATCTTATTTCGGACGGAAAAGATTTAACCATCATAAGATATGAACCCAAAAGATAAAACCATGACCCTCAAAGAACAACTACAACACAAAATCGATTTCAAGACCAAACCGCTGGGAGCACTTGGCTTGCTCGAAGATTTGGCCTTGCAGATTGGGCACATCCAAAACACGCTGACTCCCGAACTGAAAAATCCGACCGTACTCGTTTTTGCCGGCGATCATGGATTGACCGACGAAGGCATCAGTCCTTTCCCGAAGGAAGTGACCTGGCAAATGGTGATGAATTTTGTAGCCGGAGGGGCAGCCATCAACGTGTTTTGCCGCCAGAACGGGATTAACCTGAAAGTGGTTGATGCCGGAGTAGACTTCGATTTTCCGGAAGAAGTGCCGGTGATCAATGCCAAAGTTGCCCGAGGTACCCGGAACATGCGCCACGAACCGGCCATGACTGCCGAAGAATGTGCTACAGCCATTCAAAAAGGCCGCGAACTGGTGAAGCTGGAAGCTGCCGGTGGTTGCAACATCATTGGTTTTGGTGAAATGGGCATCGGCAATACTTCGGCTTCTGCTTTACTGATGCACCGTTTCCTGAATATCCCGATTGAAGAATGCACCGGGTCAGGGACAGGTACACACGGTGAACAACTCACCCGCAAAATGCAGATTTTGAAAGAGGTTTCAGAGAAATACGATCCTAAAACGCCGGAAGAAACACTGGCGACTTTTGGAGGGTTTGAACTGGCCATGATGACCGGAGCCATGCTCGAAGCCCGCAACCAGCGCATGATCTTGCTGATCGATGGTTTTATTGCCACCGCTTCGGCATTATCGGCTATTCAGATCAATCCTGAAGTTCGCGATAATTGTGTGTTCTGCCATTCGTCGGACGAGCGCGGGCACAAACTGATGCTCGAACACCTGAATGCAAATCCGATGCTTCAGTTAAATTTACGTTTGGGAGAAGGTACCGGAGCCGCTTTAGCCTTACCTTTGGTGCAGGCCGCGGTCAATTTCCTGAACGAAATGGCCAGTTTCGAAGCCGCTGGTGTTGTAAACAAAGAATAGAGTCAAAATTTCTAAACACAAAGACACGAAGTCACAAAGATAAAATACAAAATTTAAAACTTAGTGTCTTCGTGCCTTCGTGTTTAATAGATAAAACCATGCGAAAACAGCTGTACATCTTCCTGAATGCCATCATGTTTTACACGCGCATTCCGGTGCCGGAAAACCTGCCGTATTCGGATGAAATGCTGAACCGCTCAACCCGGTATTTTCCTTTCATAGGCTGGATTGTGGGTGGAATTGGGGCAGCAGTATTTTACGGCTTGCAGTTTGTTTTTCCTCCTGAACTGGCTATCCTGCTGAGTATGCTGGCAACAATTTTTATCACCGGCGCTTTCCACGAAGACGGGTTCGCCGATTTCTGCGATGGTTTTGGCGGCGGTTACACCCGCGAACGCATCCTCACCATCATGAAAGACAGCCGGATAGGAACTTACGGAAGCATTGGCCTGGTCGGGATGCTTGCCGGTAAATTCATGAGTTTACACGCCATAGCTGCCGAAAATATTCCGGTAATATTGTTGGCCGGTCATGCTTTAAGCCGGTTGATGCCCATCCTAGTTATTTACACTTCGGAATATTCGCGCGAAGAGGCTACCAGCAAAACCAAACCCATTGGAAAAAAGGGAAAAGGTTTCGATTTCCTGCTAGCTTTGTTCTTTGGGATTGCCCTTCTCATTTTTATTCCGTTCTCGTTCTCGCTGGCCATACTTCCGGCGATGCTGCTCACCACGTTCATTTTTAGAAAATATATTACCCGCAAACTTGGCGGGTACACCGGCGATTGCCTGGGCGCTTTACAGCAAATTGCTGAAGTGGAATTTTATCTGGGATTTGTCATTTTTCAAACACTTGCAGTATGATTTTAACAGTTGTCAGACATACCTCAGTTGATGTTCCGAAAGGCACTTGCTACGGAATAACAGACGTTCCGGTGGCTCCGGATTTCAGGAATGAAATGGAGCAAGTCAGGCAAAAACTGGGGACTGAAAAATTTGACGCCGTTTTTTCAAGTCCGATGAAGCGATGTACCAAACTGGCTGCTGAACTGGCAAATAACCTGCCTGTAAAAACAGACGGTTGCTTGATCGAACTCAATTTTGGCGATTGGGAATTGACTTCCTGGGACTCCATCTTTCAATCTGCTGCCGGAAGAGCCTGGTTTGCCGATTATGCAAATACTCGCTGTCCGAACGGAGAGTCGTTTGCCGAACAGATTGAACGTACCCGTTTGTTTCTATCCGATTTTCAGAAAGAAATCTTTGCCAAAGTGTTGGTTGTGACACATGCCGGGGTTATCCGGGCCATGATGTGCCTGCTTCAGAATAAAACGCCGGAAGAAGCATTTCAGATTCCGGTTGAAAACGGACAGGTCTTCGCGTTTAATCTTTTTAATCCTGAATAATGAAACAAAATCTTCGCCCAATCATGTTTGTCGGAACCGGTTCTGATGTGGGTAAAAGCATTATCAATGCCGGATTCTGCCGCATTTTTAAACAGGATGGTTATTCGCCGGCCCCGTTTAAGGCTCAGAACATGTCGCTCAATTCATTCGCCGGAATCGATGGACTTGAACTTGGCCGGGCTCAGGCTGTTCAGGCCGAAGCGTGCGGGATTGAGCCTTGCAGCGAAATGAACCCCATTCTGCTGAAACCAACCAGCAACCAAAATGCCCAGGTGGTTTTGAACGGAAAACCCATTGGCAACCAGTCGGCCAAGGAATATTTCCTGGGGACCGACCGCGACGCCCTTTTTGCGGAAGTCCTGAAAGCCTACCACAAACTCGACAGTCAATATAATCCGATGGTGATTGAAGGGGCCGGAAGCATTTCGGAAATCAACCTGCGCGAAAAAGACATCGTGAATATGCGGGTTGCTCTTGCTGTAAATGCAGTTGTTATCCTGATTGCCGACATCGACCGGGGCGGTGTGTTCGGCAGCGTTTACGGAACGCTCGAATTGCTTCCCCCTGAAGAGCGGGTGCTGGTAAAAGGAATCCTGATCAACAAATTCAGGGGAGATATCGACCTGTTTACTGAAGGAAGAAAGATGATGGAACAATTGACCGGTGTGCCTGTGGTGGGAGTGGTGCCGTATTTTCGGGATATTCATATCGACGACGAAGATTCGGTGGTAATCGATCACAAATCAGGAAAAACACGCGAAGGATTGGTAAATGTGGCAGTGGTGCTGTTACGGCATATGTCGAATTTTACCGATTTTAATGTGCTGGAACGTGTGCCTGAGATCAATCTGTTTTACACTGCCAATCCTGAAGAGATTGAAAAAGCCGATGTGGTAATTATTCCGGGATCAAAGAATACGATTGCCGACCTCGAAAACCTCAGAAGATCGGGACTGGCCAAAGCCATCCTGAACAGCCACCAAAAAGGAAATGCCGTTTACGGAATTTGCGGTGGTTTTCAAATGATGGGACAGGAAATTCATGATCCGGAGCAGGTCGAAGGTTCTGTGACTTTTATGCCGGGACTGGGAATATTACCGGTTGTCACTACGCTGACAGCGGAAAAACGGACCATTCAAAGCGCGTTCAACTTCAGGAATGAGGCAGAAAATTGCAGGGGATACGAGATTCACATGGGCGAGACCGAATTGCTTCAGGGATCGCCTTTGGCGATTTTGAGTGATGGAACGGCAGATGGCTGTTTCCTGAACGAAAAAACCTGGGGAACTTACCTGCACGGCATTTTCGACAATGCACCGGTTATTCAGGCAATCCTGAAAAGCTGTGGTAAAGAAACCCAGCTTCAGGAATTTAACTATCAGGAATACAAAAACGGACAATACGACAAGCTGGCAGAACATATCCGGAAATGCTGTGATATGGAATATATTTATGGTATAATGAGAAAAACTTGATAAAAATTGTTTCGAGTTTCGAGTTACGGGTTTCGTGTCCGTAACCTGCAACTCGTAACCTGCAACATAAAAATAATGAAAACAGGATTAATACACATTTACACCGGCGAAGGAAAAGGGAAAACTACCGCCGCAGTTGGCCTCGCTGTTCGGGCATTGGGGCATGGCATGAAAGTTTGTTATGCCCATTTTAATAAACAGCCGGAGCTGTATGGCTACAATGAAATTCAAAGTCTGCAGAAACTGGGGGCTACCATTTTAGCTTATACCAAAGGACATTGGTCCTTTAACCAGGAAGTAACCCGGGAAAGCAGCCGGGAAGACGTGCAAAACGGATTGCTTACCCTTTCTGAATTCATTCAGAATGAACAATCTGACCTTTTAGTTATGGATGAAATATTAATTTCGGTGCGCGATGGTGTTCTGATGGAGGATGAATTGATTAGCTTTATCGACCGAAAACCGAAACATCTGGAATTGGTAATGACTGGTCGTGGCGCTTCTGATGGACTGATTGAACGGGCTGATTATGTGAGTAATATTCAGAAGATCAAACATCCTTACGATCAACAGATTTTCAGCCGGCAGGGAATTGAGTACTAGGGTCAAGGCAAAAATATAAAGTTGAAAGGCAAAAGGTGAATATTAACTAAATTGACAATGACAGACTACAAATAACCACCAAAATACCCGTTGAAAACAGAAAGTAAGAAGTTTTAAGTATGCAGAAAAAATACCTTCGGTGGCTTGTTTATCTGGCCGGACTGATTGTCCTGCTAATAGCTTCCGTGTTTCTTTCCCTTTCCATAGGCGAAATGAACCTGGGAGTTTCCGACATCTTCAGGGTGCTGAGGGAAGGGAACGACAGTATGGAATATACCATTCTGAGCCAGATCCGTATTCCGCGTGTATTGCTTGGTATTGCCGTCGGTGGGGCGCTCAGCCTTTCAGGAATACTCTTGCAGGGTGTTTACCGTAATCCGCTGGTAGAGCCTTATACGCTGGGAATCTCAGGAGGAGCATCGCTGGGAGTGGCATTTGCCATTGTTTTCGGGCTGCATCAGCTTGTCGGCTCGTTTGTGCTGCCCGTGGCCGGTTTTGCCGGATCATTCCTGATTATTTTTCTGGTGTACACCATCAGTTCACGAAGTGGCCGCATTAATATTCAAAGCATGCTGCTCACCGGGGTAATGATCAGTTTCATCGCTTCCTCATCAATGATGCTGCTTATGGCAACCACAAGTAGCGAGAATCTGCACGGTATCGTTTTCTGGATCATGGGTTCGCTCGACGAGCCGGATATGTCACTCATCTACATCACCCTGATCATGGCCATTGCTTCGCTGGCGGCTTCGTACCTTTTTGTACAGCCACTCAATGCCCTGCGCCTTGGCGAAGAAAAGGCGAAACACCTCGGAATAAATACCGACACCACCATTAAACTCTTGTTTTTGCTGGCTTCGCTTCTGGCAGGTGTGTGTGTGGCAGTAGCCGGGGTGATTGGTTTTGTCGGGTTGATTATCCCTCACCTGATGCGCATGCTGGTAGGTTCCGACTACCGGATTTTGCTGGTCAGTTCATTTTTATCCGGATCCATTTTTCTTGTTTTATCAGACGTGATTGCACGCACCTTTATTTCGCCCAACGAACTTCCGATTGGTGTAATCACGGGTATTGTTGGTGGAATTGTTTTTTTACTGATGATGAGCCAGTCTTCGGTTAACTCATTAAAAAACAACGGATGATGAATCCAAGCATATTAAATATACAAAACCTTTGCTGCGGATATCCAAAGTTTCAGTTATCCGAAATCAACATTGACATATCGAAGGGTTCGTTCGCCGGAATTATCGGACCAAACGGATCAGGGAAAACCACGCTATTCAGGGCCATTACCGGAACATTGGGCATCAAATCAGGCCAGATATTACTGGGTGACAAAAATCTTTGGTCGCTTTCTCCACGATTAAGAGCGCAAAGTATTGCTATTGTCAGCCAGTTTATTGATGCAGGCGACATCAGCGTGGAAGATTACGTGCTGATGGGAAGAATTCCCTACCACAGCCGGTTCAGCTTTTTCGAAAGCGAAGAAGATTTCAGTATTGCCCGGAAATACATGGAAATGACCGATACCCTGAGATTCAGGGATCAACTGATGTCGGAATTGAGTGGTGGTGAACAGCAACTCGCCGCCATTGCCCGTGCGCTGGCTCAGCAACCCGAATTGTTGCTTCTCGACGAACCTACCTCGCATCTTGACATTACCCATCAGGTGCATATTCTCAATGTGCTTCAGCATCTGAACCAGGAAATGGGATTGTCGGTGCTGATGGTTATTCACGACCTGAACCTCGCCTCGGAATATTGTGATCGCCTAATTCTGGTTGATCAGGGGAAAATTCACGTTCAGGGCAGTCCGGAAGAAGTTCTGACTTTTCAAAATATTGAAGATGTGTACAAAACGGTGGTGGTTACACAAAACAACCCGCTCTCAGGTAAACCGGCTGTATTTTTGGCAACACGAAAAGTGTTAAAAGAGATTGAAGAGAAGCTAGCTAAACCTCAATAAATCTGACACTTTATGTCAATTCATTTTCACGAAAGCATTATCTTTACAGGAAACTTTAAACACTTTTCGTATGAATCCGATGATCGATAATTTTATCAGTTCAAAAAGAATTGCCGTCGTTGGTATTTCCCGTTCGGGCAAGAAATTTGGCAACTTCGCTTGTAAAGAATTAAAAACAAAAGGCTATGAAATATACCCAATTCATCCTGAAGTTCAGGAAATTGACGGATTCACCTGCTATCCTGATTTGAAAAGTCTAGCCGGGAAAGTCGATGGAGTATTGATTTCTGTTCCTTCTGAAAAAGTGCCTCCGGTATTGGAAGTGGCCGCCGAAATGGAGCTGAAAAACATCTGGCTGCAGCAGGGCGCCTGGTCAAAAGAAGTACAGGATAGCATCGACAAATTGAAATTGCCGGTTATAACAAAAAAGTGCATCCTCATGTATGCTCCGCCAGTACGCTCTTTTCACAAACTTCACCGGACAGTCAAAAGTATTTTTGGCGGAATCTGATTCAGCTTTTTCTCAGAGTTAAACGTCTGCGCTTTTTCTTTTGGCTCCGCGATCCTGTCATATTTTGGCTAATTTTATTGTTGGATATCCAATATCCTACAAAACCAGGTAAAAAAATCGAATCAATCAATGAGTAGGTGTGACTTTTAAGTGATCACAACTCGTCCATAACTTGTCAAAACAAGCTCAATTTGGTAGAAAATCAGATTATTAAAAATTATTGACATAATCATCTCCGGTAGTCCACCATCAATTATTTCATTACTCTTAAAGTCTCAGGATGATGAAATAGATCTCATTTTTATCTCTGCGCTTTTTTGTTATTATTGTCAAATATTATTAACTAACCAAAATCAATTTTGAACATGATAAACATTAAAAAAGTTGGATTTGTCTTTTTTTCAGCCCTCATTTTGTCTGTTGGCACGTTGCGCGCAGATGAAGGCATGTGGATGCTGCCCCTGATTCAAAAGCTGAATATTAAAAAAATGTCAGAAATGGGATTTAAGCTCTCTGCCCAAGATATTTATGATATCAACAAATCCAGTTTAAAAGATGCGGTACTGCAATTTGGTGGCGGCTGCACGGCCGAAATAATATCCAAAGACGGGCTTATTTTGACTAATCACCATTGCGGTTACGGGACGATTCAGAAGTTGAGTTCGGTTGACCACAACTACCTCCAAAACGGATTCTGGGCAAAGAACCGCGATGAAGAACTTCCGGCCAAGGGATTGTCGGTTACATTCCTTGACCGATTTGAAGATGTAACTAAAGAAGTAACTGAGGCTTTAGCTGGTGTAACTGAGCCAAAAGCCAAAGAGGAGGCTTTAAAAACTGTATCTGATCAACTTACCACCAAAGCCGTTGGGGAGAACAAATACCTTAAAGGCAGGGTAGTCTCTTTCTTCGGTGACAACCAATATTACCTGGTAATCACCAAAACATACAGTGATATCCGTTCTGTAGGTGCGCCCCCTTCCTCGATTGGAAAATTTGGAGCGGATACCGATAACTGGATGTGGCCGCGTCACACCGGAGATTTCAGTATGTTTCGTATTTATGCCGATAAAGACAATAATCCCGCAGAATTTTCAAAGGACAACGTTGCCTACCAGCCCAAAAAATTCCTGACTATTTCTTTGAAAGGTGTGAAACAGAACGATCCTTCGATGATTCTCGGTTATCCGGGAAGGACCAACCGTTTTATGACCTCCTTTGAAGTGAAAGAGACCAGCGAAATTAACAATGCAGCGACCATTCTTGTACGGGGGGTGCGTCAGAATATATTAATGACTGATATGGTGGCTGATCCTAAAATCAGGTTGATGTATTCCAGCAAATATGCCGGATCGTCCAATTCATGGAAAAAAGCGATTGGCATGAATGAGACCTTTGCCAAGCTAAAAGTTTATGAAAGAAGGGCTGCCGAAGAAAATACCTTCACCAATTGGGTGTCAGCAGATCCTGCACGGGTTGAAAAATATGGCCAGGCATTGGCCGATGTGAAGTCGGCTATTGATGGAAGGGCTAAACTTCAGTTTACCATAAAATATTGCACTGAAGCTCTTAATTCAATCGAACTCCCATCAGCGGCACTGCGTTTTGGCCCAAAACCGGACGAGGATTCCAGAGAAGGAAGAGGTGGCAGACCGAATTTTTCGGCCAGTCCTTCCGATTTCTACAAAGATTACAATGTTGCTACCGACAAGAAAGTCGCCAAAGCTATGATTACACTTTTTAAAGAAAAAGTGCCCGCAACCGATCTTCCTGATTTCTATAAAACCATTGGTGCGAACTATCAAGGTAGCATTGATGCTTATGTTGAAGCCATGTTTAGTCAATCGGTATTTGTTTCCGAAGAAAAACTCAAAGCTGCTCTTGCAGGCGATAAAAAGGAGATGGAGAATGATCCGGCTTTCGTGACAGGAAAGAATATTTCCGATGCTATGATGAAATACGGCAAAGAAATTGAACAGTATCGCACCTTGTATGCAAAAGGGCAAAAACAGTATATTGCAGGTATGCTGGATATGAAAGCTGGTCAAGCCATCTACCCTGATGCGAACTTCTCGATGCGGTTGACCTACGGAAAAGTATTGAATTATTCGCCCAAAGATGGTGTGATCTACGATTATGTTACCACGCTGGATGGGGTCATGCAGAAAGAGGATCCGAAAAATTGGGAATTTGTTGTTCCGGATAAACTTAAAGAACTATACAACGCCAAGGACTTCGGACAATATGCGCTGAAGGATGGTCGGATGCCAGTCGCTTTCCTTACGAACAATGACATTACCGGCGGTAACTCCGGAAGTCCGGTTCTGAATGGCAAAGGAGAACTGATTGGAACAGCCTTCGACGGCAACTGGGAATCGATGAGTGGCGACATTATCTTTGAACCGTCGTTGCAGCGTTGTATCAACGTTGACATTCGCTACACCCTCTTTATCATGGATAAATTCGGGGGAGCAGGTTATTTACTCAACGAGATGAAGATTTCGAGATAAAAAGGAACAGATTGGTTTCGTCAACTAAATAACCTCAACATAAGATAAAGATGTTGGGGTTATTTTGTGCCTGAAATTCTGGAAATCACATCAAAACCTGGAACCAAACTTGCACCAACAAAAAACACCTACACAAATTAATGTGTAAGTGTTTGATCTTCAGGGTGGGCCCACCTGGGCTTGAACCAGGGACCACCTGATTATGAGTATTAAGACTGCCGTTTTCTTCCATTTTCTTCTGTTTTCATTAGTTTATTAAATATCTGATGTTTAGTTATTTGAATGATTATGTCATTTTATAAAATAGTATCTATTTTGAAATAATTGCTATATTTGTGTGCAAATTGTGTGCAAATATTCGATTTTCACACATAAAATAAGCGCTTAAATATACCAACTATGTTCAATTATGCAAACAGTGGAGTTACCGTATCTTCTATTTTAGATAACCGGAGGGCAACCAATGACAATTTATATCCTATCAAAATCCGTGTAACATTCCAGCGTATCCGTAAATATTATTCGACTGGAAAATATCTTAAATCAGAAGCATGGGAAAAGCTACCGGATACTAAGAGTAAGAAGATGCTTTCTATAAGATTTGATATTCAAAATTCGTTTGATATAGTGAAAGATACTGTGCAAGGATTGTTACATGAAGGTGGCTTTTCCTTTGATACATTAAATAGCCGCCTGAATAAGTCCCCCTCGGATACATTAAATGCCGGATTCAAAATAAAAATTCAGGCTTTACTGGATAATGAACAGGTAGGAACCCATCTTTTCTATCAGGATGCACTTAGAAGCGTGGAATCATATGGAGGAGAGAATATTCTTTATACTGCAGTTACAGTAGATTGGCTAAAATGCTACGAAAAGTATATGTTAAAATTAGGAAGGGCATATACAACAATAGGGATGTATTGTCGCGCAATCCGATCTATTATCAATGAAGCAAAAAGAGCAGGAATAATAAAAGAAAATCAATATCCGTTTGGAAATGGGAAATACGAAATACCAATAGGTACCGGCCGTAAATTGGCTCTTACATTACAACAAATAAAATTAGTTACTAATTTTACTGACGGGAAAGAAGCGACAGAAAAATATCGTGATATGTGGTTTTTCTCCTACCTGTGTAATGGTATCAATTTTGCGGATATGCTTACTCTCAAATATTCCAATATACGGAACGGTGAGATTTGTTTTTTACGTGCTAAAACAATCCGAACATCCAAGGTGAAAAAAGAAGTATGCGCGGTTTTGATACCTGAAATGAATGCAATTATCAAGAAATGGGGCAATAAGTCCCAAAAGCCAGATGACTATATTTTTAAGTATCTGACAGGCAAGGAAACACCCTTTAAGGAAAAAGACGTGATAAAAGCTGTCACCAAACTTTGTAATAAGAGATTAAAAAAGATCGGAACAGCTTTAGGAATTGAATCGTTAAGCACTTACACCGCGAGACATTCCTACGCCACAGTTCTAAAACGGTCAGGAGCGAATATTGCTTACATTTCGGAAAGCTTAGGTCATAATGATTTGAAAACAACAGAGAATTACCTGGCCTCCTTTGAAAAAGAAGAACGGGTGAAAAACGCAAGTTTCTTGACGAATTTTGGTGATTAAATAACTTACAGCACATTATTACTATTTTTACTGAAAATATTGTTTGGGCATGATAAAAACAATAGAAAAACAAGATGTGGAGTACAAATCCTCATGGAGAGATGAATATCTGAAATGGATATGCGGATATGCTAACGCCTACGGTGGCAAATTATATATTGGGATCAATGATAATAAGGAAATTGTCGGCATTGATAATGTCAAGAAGTTATCAGAGGACATTCCCAATAAAATTCAGAATATATTGGGCATTATTGCCGATGTGAATATTTTGACAGATTCAACAGCCGGGAAAGATTATCTTGAAATAGTTGTAGAGTCGTATCCTTATCCTGTAAATTACAAAGGTGAGTATCACTACCGAAGCGGTAGCACTAAACAAGAACTAAAAGGTTCGGCTCTGAACAAATTTATTCTTGAACGTACAGGAAAACATTGGGATGGCATTCCTGTTCCCAAGGTTTCTGTTGATGATTTGTCCCTGATTGCATTACAGCGCTTTCGGAAAGAAGCTACAAGAAGTAAGCGCGTGGATGAGAATGTGTTGAATGACTCTACGGAGCACCTATTGCAGGATTTGCATTTGATTGATGAAAAAACAGGTCTTTTAAAACAAGCAGCGGTTTTACTCTTTCATCCTGATCCTGACCGATATGTGACCGGTGCGTATATTAAAATTGGTTTTTTTCGTGGCGATGATGATGATTTGGCGTTTCATGATGAAGTACATGGTTCGCTAATGGAGCAGATAGATAAAGCCATGGATTTGCTGACAAGTAAATACATTAACTATGCCATAAGTTACGAAGGCGTATCACGAAGGGAAACGCCAACCTTTCCTGAAGCTGCACTAAGAGAGAGCCTCCTAAACAGCGTGGCTCATAAGGCATACGCCACTGGTGTACCAATACAGATAAGTGTTTATCCTGACCATATCGTATTTTGGAATCCGGGAGAATTACCTGAACAATTGTCAATAGAAAAGCTTCTGCAAAAACACCCTTCATATCCATATAATCCGGATATTGCCAATACACTTTTTAGAAGCGGAGATATTGAAATGTGGGGTAGAGGTTATAGAAAAATCATCAAGTCAGTGCTTGAGCAAAAGCAATTGCCACCACATATTGAATATATCAATGGACTGATGCTCACGTACTATACAGATACACATACCCAACTTAAAATGGAAGGGGTGGATGAGAAAGTAGCTCAGATAATAGAATACGCTATAGCCAACGAAAGCATAAACAATACGGAAGTACAAAAGCTTTTAAAGGTAAGCAAGCCCACTGCAACCCGATTGTTGAAACAAACGGAGTTTTGGTTAAAGATGCAAGGGGCACATGGTAAAGGAACTCGTTATGAATTAAAATGGAGAGCATTATAAAAGGCTCATAAAAGGCTCATAAAAAGAATGCAAATCTTTTGCTTGTTTACTTACTTGCTCATTGTCAGTTAATTGAGTAAATATCAAAAGGCTCATAAAAGGCTCATAGAAAAGGAATTCGAAATGATTGAAAGAAAACAGAATACAATCTGGAATTCTTTGAAAAAGAAGAAAGGGATGGGCTTTAAAAGAAAAAGAATAATTCATTAAGTATCTGATGATAAATACAATGCGTTTTTTAACGGTGATGATGGGGCTTTAAATGAAAAATGAAATTGAATAAACTAAAGAACAGACTATGCCCCGACGCAAGCAATACAAAATATCAGCCAGGCAAACTGCAATTTATGATGTTATCGTGGCCGAGCTTCAGCAAAATCCTGAATTGGCTGATTATGATATGGAAACTATCGAAATATCAGTAAAAAAGAAAATTAATCCCCGGATTCAAAATCTTGATTTGGCGATAGCCAACCTGAAAAGATACCTCGCAATTAACAGGGATCATATCCAAACCATCAACGGCGAAATGATCGTATCCAAAAAGGAGATAGCCAGGATGCTAAAAATCTCCCGACCAACACTTGATAAATGGATCAGGGAAAAATTTGTAACTCCAGTCAAGTCAAGTGTTTTGCCGGATACGAAAATCTTTCCTCCCGACCTGGTTCTGAAGCAACTTCAAAATCAAAAGAATAAAAAATAAAATAAATTTTTCAGCTTTACATCCATTAATGTTGACATAATTTGTCATTGGCAGGTAAATAAAAAAGTATCATTAAAAACTTTACATGATGAAGTTTGATCTTATTTGTCATCATTTGTCGTATTCGTGTAAAGCTATTTATCTATTTGATTTCCAGTTATATTAATTTTTATTTTACACTTAAATTCAATCAGTACTATGTGTAATTTAAAATTTTAGTATTATGTCAAACATTATTCTAACCACGCCCGATGAGCTGCGGGCAATTGTAAGCGAAGCGATTTCCGGCGCTTTCCCCAAACCGGCGTCCAATCCATCACAGATTGACACCATCACTTTGAACGACACTCTAGAGTTGTTGAAAGAACATGGTTATCCAACGTCCAAGGCCAAGCTTTATAAGCTGACCTCAACCGGTAATATTCCCTGTAAAACGTACGGAAATAAACTGGTCTTTTCCCGAAAAGAAATACTGTTGTGGGCCGATAATCAGACTAAACCCAAGCACGATTCTGGTAGAATAACCATGGCATTAGCACGGAGCGCCAGACGTAAAAGGCTAAAGCTATGAAAGGAAAAATAAATGATTGCGGAAAATATATCCGCATTGGGACGACTTTGTACAAAACGGTACAACGTCCACTCATCAGCGGCGATTACATCGAGGAGAAAATCCCCTGGAGTTACGAAACACTGCGGCAGGACTATGGCAAAAACAATCTTCCGGAGATCGAAAAGTACGATGGGTTTTGTATCATTCCCGACCATGTTCACTATAAACAAGTGCATGGGACATACCTTAATCAATATGAACCAATAATACATGTGCCGTGTCCGGGAGACTTTCCTTATATCCTGGGTTTTCTGAACCATATTTTCGGAGAACAGATCGAATTGGGCATGGATTACCTGCAAATCCTTTATACCCGGCCAACGCAAATGTTGCCGATTCTGTTACTGGTTTCCAATGAGCGGAATACCGGAAAAACTACATTTCTGCGGTTTCTGAAAATGATTTTCGGTAAGAATGCAACGTTCAACACCAATGAAGATTTCCGAAGCCAGTTTAATGCAGACTGGGCAAATCGCCTGTTGGTACTGGTTGATGAATTGCTTTTAAACAAAATGGAAGATACTGAGAAAATCAAGAATCTTTCAACGGCAGGCGATTACAAAATTGAGGCCAAGGGCAAAGACCGGCGGGAGATTGAGTTTTTTGCAAAATTTGTTCTTTGTTCCAACAATGAACGAAATCCGATTATTATTCCCAAAGAAGAGGTACGGTTTTGGGTACGCAAAATCAATCTGATTGAAAAGGATAATATTCATCTCAGGGTACAGATGGCAGCAGAAATTCCGCATTTCTTAAATTCTCTTCTTCGCCGGGAACTCTCTTCTAAAAATGAATCCCGGATGTGGTTCCATCCATCCACTCTCGACACACCGGCATTACAGAAAATCAAAAAGTACAACACCAATAAGATTGAAATAGAAATAGCTGCTTATTGCTATGAGGTAATGGATGGGTTGAAACAAAACAAATTGCGATGTTGCCCCAAAGACCTTATGGACGTGTTGCGCGAATCAGGGTTACGTGCTGATATTAACATCATCCGAAACATACTAAAAGACAGTTGGGGGCTGACTTCTGAAAAGAACGGTGAATACAGTTTTTATCTTATAGGCACTGATGGAGAATTCATCCCGGTGAAAAGAAAAGGACGATACATGGAAATTGAAATCGCGGTGATAGATAAAATCCTGTTGTAATGTTGATATTTATAATTAAAGCATTGATTGATAATGATTTTAACACAACAACACGACAACAACACGACCACAACAATTTTTATTCTGTTGAATTCCAACTGCGACAAATCAGACTTTTGTTTTGTTATTGTTGTGTTTGTAATAATTTGATAACGTGTCGTTTATCCTCATTTGCAACAAAACAACAAAAAATTGACGACTATGGCATTACAAGAAATAAAACAAATAAGTATCAGGCAGTACCTGGCAGATTTGGGAATCTACCCGGCAAAAGACAGTTCCCGTTACGGAATGTATAATTCACCCTTCAGAGAGGACCATAACGCAAGTATGAAAGTTGATTATCCTAAAAATCTGTGGATTGACTACGGCGCAAATGAAGGCGGAACATTGATCGACCTATTGATGAGAATGGAACATTGTTCCCTGCATGAAGCCATCACAAGGTTGGAACAAAAGTACAGCCATGCGGACATAGGTACGTACCAAAGTAACAACATACATACAGATAACTTTTCTTTTCACCGGGATAAACCGGATATGGACCCGAAATCGCAGGAACCGACAATAACTATACTGAACGTCCAACCAATCAGCAACCATGCATTAATTGACTATCTGAATGAGCGCCGGATCAGTATAGACATTGCCCGGATTCATTGCCGCGAAGTTCATTATTCAGTAAATGATAAACCCTATTATGCTGTAGGGTTTCAGAATGACAAAGACGGCTATGAATTTAGGAGCAAATATTTTAAGGGATGCACTTCGAAAGACATTACATCGGTAAAACGAAATAAAGACCATTGTCTGCTGTTCGAAGGGTTCATGGATTATCTGAGTTTTCTTACGATAAAAAAGTTGCAAAATTCACCAGTCGATGTGATTGTTCTCAATTCACTTACGAACCTGTCCAAAGTAAAAAATACCCTTGCTTCATGCACAAGTGTCTGGACATTTCTCGATAATGATCAGGCCGGAAGGAAGGCTGTTCAGGAATTGAAATCAACCTGTAAAAATGTCAATGACCAATCAATTCTT
Source organism: Bacteroidota bacterium (assembly GCA_030684645.1). Lineage (GTDB taxonomy): Bacteria > Bacteroidota > Bacteroidia > Bacteroidales > Prolixibacteraceae > Aquipluma. The sequence continues at coordinate 32,471 of JAUXUF010000046.1, forward strand.
TATTCCAGGCACAAAGACTTAAACGAATACTTGTGCAATAAGCAGCAGATCAAACAACCTCAAAAATTAAACAGACCAGGATTGAAACGCTAAACTTTAAACGGCTGGCAATCTTCAGTTTT
>JAUXUF010000066.1 GCA_030684645.1 Bacteroidota bacterium
TAATTCCAGAAGCTGAACTTACATTTTTAAATGAACCTTTTTCATTCTTAAAAAAAGTAACCGGCATCCATTCTCCGGCTAATATCAGATCCTGCCAGCCATCATTGTCGAAATCAGTAAAAACAGCGTCGCATACCAGTCCGATATTTATAAGATCTTTGGCAATAGTTTTAGTAACATCTGTAAATTTAGCCTGCCCTTTCCGGCTGTCATTTCGAAAGATAAAGCTGGAAACGGGTTTAGGGTAATTCCAGGGGTCTACCCTGCCGGCCACAAACAAATCAAGATCACCATCTTTGTCATAGTCGCTTGCCCTGACGCAAAATTTACTGGTGAAGTTCTGAGGCAATGCCGATGAATCTATTTTAAAGTTTCCCTTTCCATCATTAATAAATAGTTTATCCTGATATGCTATGGTATTTCTTTCATTTTCGAAACCGCCGCTGGCAGAATATAAGTCAAGATCACCATCCATATCCGCATCAAAAAGCAAAACTCCGGTATCTTCCCATCTTTTATTACTTATATCTGCATTAGGCAACAGACTTTTTTGAATAAAGCGGCCATTTTCCTGTTGTAAAAATAATTGGGCGCTAAATGAAAAAGATCCCCCGCTAATGATGTCATCGAGTCCGTTTCCATCAACATCTCCGGCTGCTAAAGCAGGCCCGTATTCAGAAAATTTATGTGGTAATAGTTTTTGAATATTAAAATCCACAAAATCCTTCTCTTCCTGCTGATAATGTATATTAACAGAATCGCTCACTTCACGGAACAAATTATTCTTCGCAAACCTTTCATTTTGAGATGAATATACTTCCCTTGCACTGATGATTTCAGCTTTTAACAATTGATCTGTCTTTACATTTTTCAATAATTGTGATTTTCCATTTGGCCATTTGATTATCACTGAATCAATGGTGGCAATATTTCCTAATCCAAAATGAGCAATATTTTGCATGGATGATAAGTAACCCCGGTATGGGGTATTTTCAAAAACTTGTTGCTTGCCCTTATCATAATGCAATTCTACCCAGGCACCAATTCCGGCTCTATTCAGGCTATCACCGACAAATTTGATCTGCAGGTAATGATGTTCTTCTTTACTTTCTTCTTTCGTATTATTACGGTATAAAAAGGCCTTATCATTAATATTATTCATCACCAAATCCATATCCCCGTCATTATCCAAATCTGCATATACAGCTCCGTTTGAAAAAGATGGGGCATCAAATCCCCAATCTTTGGACACATTTGTAAATGATAAATTACCATTATTATGGAAAGCATAATT
>JAUXUF010000070.1 GCA_030684645.1 Bacteroidota bacterium
TTCGGTCCCTATCTGTTGTGGGCGTTGGAAATTTGAGAGGACCTGCTGCTAGTACGAGAGGACCGCGGTGGACACACCTCTGGTGAATCTGTTGTGGCGCCAGCTGCATTGCAGAGTAGCTACGTGTGGACGGGATAAGCGCTGAAAGCATCTAAGCGCGAAGCCTACCTCAAGATGAGATTTCCTTTGAGGGCCGTAGTAGACTACTACGTTGATAGGCTACAGGTGTAAAGGCGGTAATGTCAAAGCCGAGTAGTACTAATTGCCCGAAGACTTTCGCTAGTGTTTACAGGTTAATCCCAAATAAAACTTCTGTTTATTCCCGATATGTTAAAAATATTTAGCCCCCTAAATCCCCCGTAGGGGGACTTGAAAAAGGGAAAGGCAAAAGCTCATCAAACGAGATGAACTTATAAAAATGAAATTTTGGTGTTTTTTGCGTAAGCCACCATGAAAGCTTTAGGTGACTATTGCGGCGGGGTTCCACCTCTTCCCATTCCGAACAGAGAAGTTAAGACCGCCAGCGCCGATGGTACTGCAATACTATGTGGGAGAGTAGGTCGTCGCCATTCTTTAAAACCCTCCATTCCTTTACTGGGATGGAGGTTTTTTTTGCCTGAAATGATACATGTATCGCCGCCAGGCGGACAAATTACAGGGTTCCCAAGTTTTATTGGATCACTTCACCTTATTGTGGGGAGTTTTAATTGCCTGTTTTGACGGGTTGTAAGCTGCTCCAAATCCGTTTATCATCGAAATTTAAGTGCCAAAATTTGCCACATTCTTCGCGTGGCCTGTTTCTGATTGATTTGCCATAAAACGAAAGTTTAAGGGTGAAAAAATAAATGTTTAACTCATGCAATTAAAGTTCGGACATTGCAATTGATAAATTGATATGCAAAGGCGAAAAGTTATAAATAAGAGAATTAACAATTACTTCGTTAAGCAAAAAGGAAAATTTGCAACTAAAGAAAAAATGGCCAAAGGACTACTGAAAAAATAAATCAATATTCATATATTTGACAAAATTTGACAAGTCAATAAAGGTACTACCAGATGAACAATTTTGGACAAAAAATCAGAGAATTAAGGGAAAGTCAAAATCTTCTTTTAAGGCAGGTCGCCGCACAGCTCGAGGTTGATACTGCCTTAATGAGCAAGATTGAAAGAGGAGAACGAAAAGCATCGAAACAACAGCTAATCAAAATCTCTAAATTTTTAAATGCTAATGAAGAGGAACTTCTAACTCTTTGGTTAGCTGACAAGATTGAGGCAAATATTGCCGAAGAACCACAGGTGGCATATAATGCGATGAAAATTGTGTCAAAAAAATTCGGGAAATGAAGAAAGGTCTCAAATTAATCGACAACTCAGCCAGCGAATATCAGCTTGGCAATGTGCTGGAAGAGTTACTTTCAGATACTTCCTATTCTGAAATATCAATTGCCACCGGGTATTGGGATTTGCCCGGAATGGTAGAAATTTATCAGGAACTTAACCTGTTTTTAGAACGTGAAAACACCACTTTCAGGTTATTGCTTGGCGAAGAACCATCAGTGAAAGCCTATCAGGTAAAGAACCCTGCGAAACAAGACCCCAACTTTCCTGAAAAATACCTGAAGAAAGATTTGGAAGACCTGCAACTGAAGGAAGATTTTCAGATAGTTGCTGACTTGCTGGTAAAATATATCAATGAAGGGAATAAAGCTAAATTGCAAATCAGGGTTTACCGTAAAAACTTTCTTCATGCCAAGTGCTATATTTTTGGTTCGGATGAAGAAAATGCTGTTGGAATAATTGGCAGTTCCAATTTTACCAAAAAAGGTCTTGTTGGAAACCTGGAATTGAACCAGTTTGAGGATAATAATGCCACAGTAAATTTTATTCGGAAAAGCATTTCACAGCATCCATCACACAGAAGCTGGTTCGAGGAATTGTGGAACGAAAGCGAAGACTGGTCGCAAACGTTTAAAGAAGAAATTATTGATTTGAGCAAACACGGAGGCCAGTGTTTCAGCGCTTACGAAATGTATATCCATGCGCTGTACCGCATTTACGGGCAGGATTTGCTCGATGAAAAAGAGAACAAAGTTGACATTGATGATCCAACTTCAGGCAAGCCGCAATTATTGAAATTTCAGATTCAAAATGCAAACAGCATCATCAAAAAGCTCGAACGGCAAGGTGTCGCCATGCTTTCCGATTCGGTTGGGTTAGGTAAAACCTACACTGCAATAAAAGTAATTGAATATTACAAACATAATTTGAATCAGCGAGTTGTAATTATTGCGCCTGCCGGATTGATCCAGCAATGGCGAAAATCATTTGATGATTTCCGAATGGTTCATATTCCTGAAATATACAGTTTACAGGATACAAACAGGATTGAAGACATACGCGAAAATTTAAAATCAATTCCGGTTGGTTTATTCGTTTTCGACGAAAGCCATAATTTGAGGTCTGCGGGAGGTTCACGTTTTGACGTATTTATTAAATGGAGGCAAGAAAATGAAAAGGCCAAAACGCTGATGGTTACTGCAACACCAATCAACAACCAGTTAGCTGATCTGACCAATCAAATCATGTTGGGCTCAGGGGGCGATATTTTTAAATTAGGAAGGTTTTATGATCGTGGACGGCAAAAATATTTTACACTGAAAGAACGATTGGAATTACTACATACCGATATGCGAAAACAGATTCGTGAAAACGGGTTTATCAATTATCAGCCAATAAAAGAGCAACTTACACCTTTATTAAACCGCTTTATTGTCAGGCGTACCCGGCAGGGAATTGAGAAAGAGTACCCTGATGGATTGGAAATTAATGGGAAACTGCAAAAGTTCCCAAAATCAATTCCCGACAATTTGGAGTATGAGGTACCAAATCAATTCAAAACGCAGTTGTTTAAAATGGCTGCACAGAATTCAGAACTTACCAGAGCTTTCAACTATGAAATTACCAGCCTAGCAGAATTGGAATATTTAGCACACCCTTTTGACCTTTTTGAACATTACAGAGAACGCGAAAAGCCCATCAATTCATCGTTGGAAATTATCTATACTGCTTTATTGAGTTTAGGTTTTCCTTGTTATCGTTATAACATATACCGGTTTGCCTACTATGGCCGGAAACGGGGAGAATTGGAACTGAATGTGGACGATAACCGTGAATTAAGCCGACAGATTGGTATTTATGGAATTTTCAGAACGGTATTCCTAAAACGGTTGGAATCTTCGCTTTTCTCTATCAACAAATCCATTAAAAGCTATGAGCATAAACTTGTTGATTTTCAAACCAAATTGGAGAAATTCAATAAAATTATTTCGATTAAAAATCTTTCAGTCCTGAACAAGGCTATTGATACTTACAACGAACAAAATGCCAGCGAAGATGAACTGGATTTTGATATTGAACTATTTGAAAATTCAGACCAGGATTTTGTTACAATTGATGCGCATCCAGGCATTTTTAATGTTGAGCAATTAAAAGCCGACATTGTTAAAGACCTTGCCATCATTAGCATTTTGAAAGAACAAATAGCCTTACTAATTAAGAAAGACGACAAGATTCAGGTATTGGCAAAACACCTGAATCAGAATGAAGATCGGAAAGTTTTGATCTTCACATACTTTGCTGATACGCTGTTATACCTTTCTGAAAACCTCCCTGAATATTTGTTAAAAAACAAAAATATCGAATTTGCGCTTGGAAATAAAAGCGAGATTGAAGATTATGCCAAACGTTTTGCCCCTGTTTCAAAAAAATATGAATTGAAAAAGAACGAAAAAGAAATTGATTTTCTGATTGCCACCGACAAGCTTTCGGAAGGACAAAACCTACAAGATTGTGGCATGATTGTAAATTACGATTTGCACTGGAACCCAGTAAGGATGATTCAACGAAATGGAAGGATAAACCGCCTTGGAACTAAACACGACGAAATCTTCATCTTTAATTTCCGTCCAACCGAACAATTGGAGAGTTACCTGAAATTAGTTAGTAAGCTACAAGACAAAATTAACCTGATCCGCTACACAATTGGCAGCGACCAGAGCGTATTGGATGAAGAGCCAATACCACAAGACTTTACTGAGGATTTGTATAGTCGTGACGAAAAGAAACGATTGGAAGCGTTCCGGAAAATATTTGAAACATCCGAATTATTGGCCGCAGAAGACCTGTTTATGGATGACTTACGGGAATTTGACCGGAATGAAAGTTTTGATCTTATCTATAAAGAAAAAATAAAGAACCTCCCAAAAGGCAAGTGGGGCAAGGTACAGATGAGGAAGGAGGAAGACGACTTTATTCATTTAGCGCATTTGGCAGCGGACGAAGACGACACCTACGATGTCGATTATTTTTTCGCTTTTGACAAGAATTCAAATGGAGAATTAATCACCACTACAGAAGGGCTTCTACACATTAAAGCCACCAGTGTGCAGAATGAACGATTTGCCGACATGTTCAGGAAAAAGCCTGAAACCGAATCTTTTATTCTCGACTTTATTCAGAATTATCAATTTTCGAACCAAGAACACCAGGTGAAATATGATCAGCCTCAAAAGGCTGCCATTTTGCAACTGAAAAATAAAATGATTGAATACGGATTTCCTTTCAACGACATTGAAAGCGTTGAAAACTGTATTCAGCATTCACAAAATTCCTATATCAATAAGGAAGGCATGAAATTGGTGCGCATGGTTAACCGTATGTTTCGAAGGGGCGAGCCCATAACCAGCGAGATCATTCAAAAATTTATATCACTTTCCCTTCAGCACAAACCTGAAGAAATAACAGACAAAGCGCCTTTAAGCGAAATCATCCAAATATTTGTATAAATTATGAATATCAACGATTTAAACAATATTATCGTGTCGTTTCCTGAACAGAAACGCGAAAACATTCTTGATTTTTCGTTCGCATTACTGCAATGGATGGGGATAGAACCCAACACAGATGTGCCAGGCGCTAAAGGCGAGATAAGGCCCAGGTTGCTTTCGCCTCAAACCCAAAAACTAAAGGAGTTCCTTGCCCATGTGCCACAAACTGTTCAGCCGCAACTTTATCGGCTGTCGGCTGAGAACCAGAATGTCAAGGTGCGGTTTGCAGTATTGAAAAAACTGAGAAAAGAAACCATCAGCCAGTTGGTTGACAACGACCCGGGATTGACTAGCTTTCAAGCATCGATAAAAGGCATTATCAATGTTCCGGGGCGGCCACCGTACATCCCGCAGCAACCCTATTTTATCCATTTTGTTACTACGCCTGCTTACAATAAATTAGTCTTAATCTTCAGTGAGGGCGACCAGAAACGAATATTGGTGTTTCGCAATCGCCTATCTCAGACCCAGTTCAACAGAATACTTCCGGCTTGGCAGAATATTGCCGGCAAATCAAAACTCGAAATTGCGAATCTGTTTTGGAGTAGCCTGGATGTAAAAGAGGTAAACAAAGATTTCTACAGGCAGGTAAAAGACCAGTTCGACTCACTGATTGGCACAGCTAAAGCACAAAAACCGGATGTTGACGAAGCTATCACCAAACAATTCGCAGTTCGGTTAATTGGCCGTTATATCTTCTGCTGGTTCCTGAAAGAAAAAGAAGTAATACCTGAATTGCTTGTTGCATCAAAAACTATTGAAAGGTATAAAGACACGTATTTTCAAACCCTACTCACCAAACTATTTTTCAAAACCTTAAATGCAGAAGTTACCGATAAGGCACGTAATGAAACCATTACTGAACTCGACGAACTGTATAAAAATATCCCATATTTAAACGGAGGATTATTCGATTGGCATCCTGAAGACGTTTTGTTTAATCAAATAGATTTAAACGAATGGTTAATCGCTTTTGTACAAGTACTCGAAAGGTTCGATTTCACTGTGGACGAGAGCAGTAGCACGTACCAGCATGTGGCTATCGACCCTGAAATGCTTGGGCGGATATTCGAAAACCTGCTGGCCAGCCAAAATCCCGATACCGAAAAAATGGCGAACCAGCGAAAGGCCTTTGGCGCTTTTTATACCCCACGCGAAATTGTCGATTATATGGTGAACGAAAGTCTGAAAGCTTATCTTGAAACTCAGTTGATGCCTTCGTTGCCCGAAAAAGTGAACGCTGTTTCGGAACCTGCCGTTGCATACAAAGGCACGTTGTTTCAGGACGTGGTTACTACCACTGAACCAACTGCGATAAGCAAAGCTGAAATTGCCGATATAGAGCGTAAACGCGAACGGATTAAACTGAATCTGGATAAACTATTTACACCAGATTGTACCGATAATCCGTTTGAAAAAGAAGAAACCATAAACGTACGGAAATCTTTGAGCGAAATAACCGTGCTCGACCCGGCCTGTGGCTCGGGCGCTTTTCCGATGGGCGTAATGCTACGCCTGATGGAATTACGCCAGATTATAGGCCACGGCCACCGGAACAGTTACGACCTGAAAGAAGAAATACTGAGCCGGAACATTTTTGGGGTTGATATTATGCCCATGGCTGTTGAAATTGCCCGCCTGCGTGCATGGCTCAGTTTGGTACTCGAAGCCGATTACCGACCTAATGACCGTAAAAATAACTTTGGCATTGCCGCCCTGCCCAACCTCGATTTTAAGTTTGTGTGCGCCAATAGTTTGATTGATAGTGGGTATGACGATTTTATCGGTAAAATACATCTAAATTTGACCCTGTACAGGCTCGATGGCGAAATACAAAAACTGGAACGAATCCGCAACGATTACTTCGACCCCAAAGGCGATAAAGGAAGGAAACAGGAACTGCAAACCGAATTTGAATACACAAAACAGTATATTAAGGCACAACTTAACCAAAGCTCACTTAGGAAAAACTACAATCTCGATGACTTTTTCAATAAGGTTGACGACTGGAACCCCTTCGACGACAGCCATCCTTCCTCGTTTTTCTCTCCTGCCTGGATGTTCGGCATCCGCAATGGATTTGATGTGGTGATTGGAAATCCGCCGTATGTTAGTGCTAATAACATGAAGTTTGAGCAGCGTGTCTTTTTCAATAGTTACAGTTATTATAACACATTAAAAGGCAAGTGGGATTTATATGTTGCTTTTACCGAAAGATCTTTGAGACTGCTGAGAACTAGAGGCGTGTTTACATTTATTGTACCCTTTGGGTTGCTTAATCAACCGTTTGCTCAACATTTAAGAACTTTGATTCTATCTGATTACAAATTAGTAAGTATTGTTGATTTGCATAATAATAAAATTTTCGAAAATGCAACTGTCCCGTCATGTATCCCATTAATCAAAAAAGGAATAAGTAAGAATCATGATGTTGTGATTCTGGATTTTAAAGATTTAAAGTTTGAAAAATTACATCTCATTGGAATTGAGAAATATTCTGCATCAACTCAACAGATGTTTAGAACGGAGGATTTAGATGTCAAAACAGCAGTATTGGACAAAATTAGACAAAAGGGTGAAAATCTTGACAGTTTCTTTTATTGTTCGACGGGAGCAGAGATTCATGGGAAGGAGATAAGAAATGATAATGGAACATTAACTTCGGGTAAAAGTAAGTTTGATGTATTGCATGATCAATCTAATGAGGGCTTGATGCCATATATAGAGGGTTCTGACATAAAGAAATCAAAAGAGGGCAGGTATTCTTGGCCAAGTATAACCCAATGGATTGACTTTAGTAAGCCGGAAGAAATGCGATCTGCCAAATTCAGAGAACTCTTTGAAAGTGAAAAAATTATAATCAGAAGAAGTTCAGGATTGCTAAGAATTCTGGCTGTTTATGATAATAGAAAGATTTATACATCAGAAAAATGTATACTTATTCTTAATAAATCAAGTCTTCCTAAAAAACATTCACATTATGAAAGCAATGATAAACTTGATCTAAAATACCTTATTGCGATCCTAAATAGCCAACTTATTGATTTTTATTATGAAAGTGTATATGGTGGATTTATTGATGTTTACCCAAATAATTTAAAAGAACTTCCGATAGTCAATTGTGATCAAGCTATTCAAAGTGATTTTGTTAGCAGAGTTGAAATGATACTCGACCTTAGAAAGGAAGACAAAGTCACCACCGACCTTGAAAAAGAAATAGATGTGATGGTTTATAAGCTGTATGAACTTACTTTTGAGGAGGTAAAGGTGGTTGATAAGGATTTTTGGATGGGCGAGGATGAATATGAGAAGATGAAAACCAAAGACTAAAGACAATTTAAACTATGGCAACAACCAAAATAGAATGGACAGAAAGTACATGGAATCCGATTACAGGGTGTACTAAAATCACAACCGGCTGCAAGTATTGCTACGCCGAGGTAATGGCCAGACGCTTACAAGCAATGGGGCAGGAGAAATATTTAAATGGTTTTGAATTAGCGTTGCATACGGAAACGCTCAAAGAACCTTACACTTGGAAAAAACCGAAAATGATCTTTGTAAACTCAATGAGTGACCTGTTCCACAAGGATGTTCCGGTAGAATATATTCAGAAGATTTTCAGGGTCATGAAAGATAACCCGCAACATGTTTTTCAAATTCTAACCAAACGTGCTGATGTATTGCATTATTACGATAGCGAGGGTTGGTTGGATTGGTGTCATAATATATGGATGGGCGTAACAGTTGAAGATTCCACTGTAATTAAACGGATTGATTTATTAAGAGAAACCTGGGCAAGAGTTAAGTTTTTAAGTTGTGAACCACTTTTATCAGACTTGCCCAATCTGAATTTGCAAAATATAGATTGGGTGATTGTTGGAGGCGAAAGCGGCAGAACTCCACGTCCAATAAAAGAGGAATGGGTGCTGAATATTCAAGATCAATGTAACGCACAATCGGTAGCATTTTATTTCAAGCAATGGGGCGGTACAAATAAAAAGAAAAACGGTCGATTGCTGAAAGGGGAAATCTTTAGCGAGATGCCTAAAATCAATGAACTCTAAATGAACGATTTTATATATTTTGATTGATCTCAACCAATCACTGATAAAACAAAAGTTGTTTTTCGGTCTGAATGAATTTTTTGATCAGGAAAAGAAAAACAGCCAAACACAAAAATGCTGAAGAAAAGGCCAGAAAGCTATTTACCGGACTGAGGTAATAATACGTTGGAACAATGCCGATAAAACTGATAAACCGCGCTAAAGAAATGAGTTTAAGTTGTTTCTTTTCGGTGTTGAACTGCGATTGATACTGATTGGCTAGTGCCCTATATTTCAGGAGTAATTCTGAATTCATTGTCCGAAGAACTGATATTTGGTTAACCTGTTTATGGTGACAAGTATCGTTGCTACATAGATAATTACAAAGAGAAACAGGCGCATGGCATCTTCCCGCGAAATGGACGTTTTGGAGATTTCAGGAAAAGTTGATTTGAAGTATTTCTGCTGAACGATTACCATTAATTGATAGAATGCCAGTCCGGATAAGATTCCCCAAATCCATCCGGTTAGAATGTCGCCGGGATAGTGCAGTCCAAGGTATATCCGGGTGTATGAAACAAAAATGGCCCAGACAAAAATGACAAATGAAAAGAGCCGATCTTTAAAGAGTTTGGCTAAGATCATGGCCACGGTAAATGTGTTGGCTGCATGGCCTGAAAAGAATCCGAACAGTCCTCCTCTATTGTATATGTTGTGAACCAGATTACCCAGGATGGGATCATGCGTGGGACGTAAACGTTGTACGGAATTTTTAATCAGTCCTGAAAACTGATCGCTCACCACAATGGAAAGTGCGATCAGGATCAGGATGTAAATTGAATTCCTTTTGTAGGTTTTAATGATGACGTAAACGATTAGCAGATAGAAGGGAATCCAGATTTCGCTACTGGTAAACAGAGTGACGGCCTTGTCCCAGAAACTGTTGTGAAAACTGTTCAGAAACAATAACAACGACTGATCTATTTGTTTGATTACTTCCATAAAAAGTGCCTAAAGTTAAATGAAATATTGACTATTAGACGATTTACTATTTACTATTTGAATGTTGAAATGAGCCAGATAAATGGTAAATGGTCAATCACTAAATAGTAAATAATTCAACTATGTTCACTCCGAACTTGGTTTATTCAGAATTTGCCAGATTTTATCTTTTAATTGTGTGATTCCCTGTCCGGTGACCGATGAAATGAACAAGTGTGGAATATCTTTGAGTTCTTCGCTGATTTCAACTTTCAATTCATCGTCCAGAAAATCACTTTTGCTGATGACCAGAAAACGTTCCTTGTCGAGTAACTCCGGATTATATTCCTGCAATTCGTTCATCAGGATGCCAAATTCTTTGCGGTAATCTTTCGCATCGGCCGGAACCATAAAAAGCAGCATCGAATTGCGCTCGATGTGGCGCAGAAAGCGAAGTCCAAGACCTTTGCCTTCATGAGCTCCTTCAATAATACCGGGAATATCAGCCATTACAAAGGATTGATTGTCGCGATAGCTTACAATTCCAAGGTTCGGAACCAGTGTCGTGAACGGATAATCAGCGATTTTGGGTTTGGCTGCCGATACCACTGAAAGTAAAGTTGATTTTCCGGCGCTTGGAAATCCAACCAGGCCAACATCGGCCAGAATTTTTAACTCCAGCGTAAACATCCCTTCGATAAATTCTTCGCCGGGTTGGGCAAAACGGGGAGTTTGTTGTGTCGAAGATTTGAAATGCACATTTCCGAGTCCGCCTCTACCACCCTGAACCAGAATTTGTGATTCACCGTCTTTGGTGATTTCAAAAAGGAATTCACCTGTTTCTGCATCTTTGGCAATCGTTCCGAGTGGAACATCCAGTGTTATATCTTCCCCGTCGGAACCTGAACTGCATTGTTTCCCACCCGATTCACCATGACCGGCAAAAACGTGACGGCGATATTTTAAATGCAGCAGTGTCCACATTTGAGCATTACCTTGCAGGATAATGTGTCCGCCACGGCCGCCATCACCTCCGTCAGGACCACCTTTAGGTTCCGATTTTTCTCTTCGGAAATGTGCTGAACCCGGACCTCCGTTACCCGATCGGGCGTATATTTTAACGTAATCAACAAAGTTAGTATCTGACATCTATAAATTGTTTCAAGTTTCAAGTTCCAGGTTCCAGCTTTTTCGAAGGGAATCGGTTCTTATGAATATTGGCTATTCGCTATTGGATATTATTCGTCATTTTGACTTGATTTCCAAATATCGAATGTGGCGCAAGATACGCAAAAAAAGACGAATGGCCGGATAACCACTCGTCTTGCATATTAAAAATCAGAATTTTATAATGCCGAAACGGTTTCAATCAATCGTTGCGCAATTTCTTCAACGGTACCCATTCCACGAATCCGGTGAAATTTATTCTGAGCCGCGTAATAATCTTTAATCGGTCTGGTCTTCACATCGTATTCCAGAATTCTGTTCTCGATGATTGCAGTTCCCTGATCATCGGCACGACCGGAAGTTTTTCCACGTCCCAGCAACCGGCTGATGAGTTCCTCTTTTTCAACAGATAAAAGCAACATGGCTGCAACCTCAGTACCATTTATGATCATTAGTTCATCAAGCGCAATGGCTTGTTCAACAGTCCGTGGAAAGCCATCAAAAACATATCCGTTTACCGCTTTATTCTCCTGAAGTTCTGATCGGATCATTTCTATAACGATCGAATCAGGAACCAGAAATCCCTGATCCATGTATGACTTTGCCTCCTGTCCAAGCTCAGTGTGAGCTGCAATCTGATCTCTCAATAATTCACCGGTTGACAGATGTTTCAACTTGAATTTCTTAATGAGGTAATCAGCCTGAGTACCTTTCCCTGCACCGGGTGGGCCAAATAAAACTAGGTTTAACATTTTGGATAATATATGGGTTACTTTTCAACTACTTTATAAATATCAATCAAATTGCGTCCTCTTCCGTTATAATCCAGTCCGTAGCCCACAATAAAGTCATTTGGAATTTCGATGCCGATATAATCGAGCTGGACTTCCATCTGAAGAGAACCAGGTTTCAGGAGCAAGGTAGCAATTTTAATTTCTGCCGGATTTTTGCTTTTTATTTGTTCGATGGTATTCGTAATGGTGATCCCCGAATCGACAATATCTTCAAGTACGATTACTGTACGTCCGGTAAGATCCTCGTTCAGTCCGATCAGTTGTTTGACCGTTCCAGTAGTTGAAGTGCCTGAATAGGAGGCTAGTTTGATAAATGAAATTTCAGCATCAAGCAATGAAATACGTTTAAAAATTTCAGCAGCAAACATGAATGAACCGTTCAGAATACAGATGAACAATGGGTTTTTATCTTGAAAATCCCTGTTCATTTTTTCTGCCATTTCTTCAACGATTGATTTGAGCTTTTCATAAGGAATAAAAAGCTCAAATTCTTTGTCATTAATAGTTACGTTTTTCATTAAGCCTAAAGTTGAAAATATTTGGTGATTAATCGTGGTTTTTTTTCTACGTATTTTTCAATTATTTTTGGATCGAAAAATGAAGCGTCAAAGTAACAAAACTAATTTCTATTCAAAAAATTAAATTCTGAAAAGATGGGACCAAAAGTTAGTATAATCATGGGAAGTACCTCCGATTTTGGCGTAATGGAAGCTGCTGCAAAAATTATGGATGAATTCGAGATCCCATTTGAAATAAATGCCTTGTCGGCCCACCGAACTCCGGATGCGGTGGAGCTTTTTGCAAAAGGAGCCAAAGCTCGTGGAATACAGGTTATTATTGCTGCTGCCGGAATGGCCGCTCATTTACCAGGTGTAATTGCATCCATGACCACTTTGCCGGTGATCGGGGTGCCCATCAATGCTTCGCTGAGCGGAGTGGATTCATTGCTGGCTATCGTTCAGATGCCTCCCGGAATACCTGTCGCTACAGTGGCTGTCAACGGAGCTCAAAATGCCGGAATACTTGCCGTTCAGATCATGGCCCTGGGAAATCCGGAATTGGCAGCCAAGCTGGATTCGTTTAAAGAAAACCTGAAAATAAAAATCGAGAAAGCCAATCAGGACCTTGCTGAAATGAAATTCAGGTTTAAAACGAATTAAATTTGTTTTGTTAACAAAATAGCTGTAACTTTTATTCAATATCCGGTTCCTGTCAATATTGACAGGAACTTTTTTTTTGCCTATACGCTATGAAATGGATACAGTCGATTGCCTGGTTAGTTTTGATTGTGCTTTCTGCACCTGAAATTCATGCTCAGGAAGTGCTTTCGACAGGTTCGCGATACGAGGCATTGGCTGATGCTTCGGTTGGCCTGTCAGATTGTTGGTCGGTTTTTGGCAACCAGGCTGGGCTTGCAGGAATTGACCGTCCCGAAATTGCCGGTTCGTTTCAAAATCGGTTTTTGGTCAATGAGTTATCTGCTCGGACTGGCCTATTGGTAATCCCGGTTCAATCATCGGTGTTTGCAGTTTCCCTGTATCAGTTTGGGAAAACTCCGTTTCGTCAGGAACAATACGGAATTACCTATGCCCAACGGATTTTCCCAAAACTAAACTTTGGGGTACAATTTAATTATTACCGCTTATTTCTTTCGGAAGACAACCGTTCAGTAGGCTCGGCCGGATTGGAACTGGGCATTCAGTATCTGTTTTCAGGCCAGCTTGTGGTCGGTTTTCATGTCCTGAATCCATATCAAGCCGGTATTAAAATGTTCTCCGGAAACTTTTATTATCCTTCACGATTCAATTTTGGTGGCTTATACAATCTCTCTGAGTCATTCAGTATCGCGTCCGAAGTCGGGATCGATTTTCACCATTCTGTCCGGATCAAAACCGGACTGGAATACAAAATCCTTGAGAAGTTCTTTTTGCGGACTGGCATTTCCGGTAAACCATATCAATTATCAGCCGGGATCGGATTCCAGGTACGGAAGCTGATATTCGACATGGCTTCGACTTATAATCAATACCTGGGTAATTCACCGTCAGTATCTTTTCAATATCAATTCTGATGATTAGAAAATATATACTCATCATCTGGATTTCTGGAGTTGCGTCATTAGCGCAGGCTCAGGAAACGGTAATACAGCAGACTCTTGAAGATTTGCTCGAATCAGCAGGCGAGAATTTGAGCGATGATACCGATATTCAGGAAATTCTGGATGATCTGGAAACCTTCAGGCAAAATCCGCTCCATGTCAATTTGGCCACTGAGGAAGAGCTGCAACGGCTTCATCTGCTATCCGAAATGCAGATTAATAACCTGATTCGTTTCCGAAATAAAACGGGAATCCTATACAGTTTATATGAAATGGCTTCTGTTGATGGATTTAATCCTGATCTTTTGACGAAAATAGAACCTTTCATTACGTTCGAAGTTCAGGAGAAAATTTCAGGAAGGAAAAAATCATCCGGTGACCTTTTTCTCAGGTCAACGCGTGCATTTTCTTCAGTAACCCAATCTGCTGTTTCGAAGTATGAAGGTTCACCGGAAAGATATTATCTGCGATTAAAACAAACTTCGTCGAACATCGAATACGGACTGGTTGCGGAAAAAGATCCGGGTGAAGCATTTTTTAGTCAATCGAACAAGCCAGGTTTTGATTATACGAATGCATACCTGAATTTCAGGATTGGATTGGCGGATAACCGTATTTATGCTGGCGGTTACCGGGTCAGGTTTGGTCAGGGACTAATTGCCGGACAGGGTTTTCCGATGGGTAAATCAGCTGAAACGACACAGGTTTTTCATTCTGATCAGGCAATAAGGTCCTATTCATCAACCGATGAAAACCAGTTTTTTCATGGACTGGCTGGTCAGTTCAATTACCGGCATTTTACTTTAGTACCGTTTATCTCCATCCACAGGTTGGATGCCAACATCGATACACTGGAAGGCAAACCTTATTTTGGCGCTTTTCAAACCAGCGGATATCACCGGACCGGTTCGGAAATTACCGGTGAAAATTCGCTAACCCAATGGGCCGGAGGTGGGCACATGACCTATTCTTACGATCGCTGGTCGTTTGGTTTCACCACGGTTTATACCCGTTTTGATGTGGAAATGAACCGAAGCGATGAGCCTTATAACCAGTTTTTGCCCGAAGGGAAGGAAAGTTTAGTAGCAGGAATGGACTGGAAAGGCTCGATAAAAAAAGTTTTCCTTTTTGGAGAGGCTGCTGTAAGTGCAAATTCAGGAAATGCCCTGCTAATGGGTATGATGACGAAACCTGCATCGAATGCGGAACTTTCGCTGGTTTACCGGAATTTTAACAAAACCTATTTCAGTTACTATTCGAATGCTTTTGCCGAGTCGTCACGGATCAATGATGAACGGGGTTTGTATTTGGGAATAAAAATTTTACCGGCTCCCCGCTGGATTATTTGGGCTTATGCCGATTTTTTCAGTCATCAATGGATCAAATATCTGACTTCAGCGCCCGCAAAGGGAACAGAATTCTTTGCCCAGGTATCGTACAGCCCATCCAGGGAAACCAATATTTACCTGAGGTTTTTTCAGGAAGAAAAAGATCAGCGGATTATTTCCGGAAATCAGAAATACAATGAACAGCAATTGATTAACCGGATCAGGATTCATTTTACCAGGGACCTGAATGAGCAGGTTAGCCTGAAAAGCAGGTTCGAAGTTTCTTTTTATTCCAAACAAAGCAGCGAAAATGGATTTCTGATTTATCAGGATGTGGTTTTCAAACCGATTGAAAAGCCTTATTCAATGAACGGACGCTTGGCTTATTTTAAGACTGACGGATACAATTCACGTCTCTATGCCTACGAAAACGATTTGCTGTATTCTTTTTCGATTCCTCCTTACTACGGGAAAGGGATTCGCGGTTATGTTAATTTTCAGCATCGGTTAAGCCGTAAATTTACTCTATGGTTAAAACTTGCTTCAACCCATCAGTTTACCCAAAACAATACTGGGCCGACTGTTGATCCTTCAACAAAATCTGAAATTAAAATTCAGATTCGCTGTCAGTTTTGAGAAGATTCAGCTTTTTTACAGGCAATAGAATGAGGCCTGGATACGTTGAAAAAAAATCGTTTTATTTAATTTAATGTTTTAAATACTCACATATCAGTATGTTATATGCCAGTTGTCCTGACAAAATAATACTAAAATGTACGTCAATTTCGATCTCAATTGCTATATTTGCCCGTCAAAAAAGGGAAAAGGGATGTTTCATAAAATAAATTTCGACGATATTCGTCCATTCGATGATTCAGTTGTGAATCATTACCTCCGGTTGCTCATTGAGGATGAAGGGTTTCAGCATATTCTGCAATACATGTTTAAAGATGAGGCTAAGATTGAGCAAATTAAGCAGGTGCTGGCGAATATTCATACCGTTAAAGATTTGCAACACAAATTCGTATGTCAATTGGTTGAAGATATTATTCTGAAGAAGTCAACCGATGGATTAACGTCAAGTGGACTGGAAAATCTGGATAAAAACACCAGTTACCTTTTCATTTCCAATCACAGAGATATCGTTCTCGATTCAGCTATCATTAATTATTTGATTGTGAACGAAGGAATGAATACGACTGAAATCGCGATCGGAGATAATTTGCTGATCGCGAAATGGATTGAATATGCGGTGAAACTTAACCGGTCATTTCTTGTTCGGCGTAACCTTCCGGCAAGAGAGATGTTAATGGCATCCAAAAAACTTTCAGAATATATCCGCCGGGGCATTACCCTGAAAAATACTTCGGTTTGGATAGCCCAGCGCGAAGGCAGAACCAAGGATGGGAACGATAAAACACAGCAAGCTTTACTTAAAATGCTGAATTTAAGTAATAATAAGGAATTTAGTGAAGGCTTTAGTGAACTGCGGATTGTGCCAATTTCGATATCTTATGAAATTGAACCATGTGGTTTTTCCAAAGTAGCCGAATTGTATAAGAAACAAACGGAAGGCTTCGAAAAAACAGCCGAGGATGATTTAAGAAGCATGGGCCATGGTTTGGTAAGACCGAAAGGTCATGTCCATTTTGGATTTGGTGAACCAATTTCGGGCCAGCTTGACTTGATAGCAGGCGAAGAAACTACAGGCACCCAGATTGAAAAGTTGGCTGCCCACATTGATCAACAGATTTACAGTAATTTTAAACTTTGGCCAAACAATTACATTGCTGAAGATATCCTGAACAATACCCGATTAAATACTAATTATTACAATTCGGAGCAGTACAATAAGTTTGTTTTGATTCTTGATGATGCGGTTACAAATATCTCAGGCGATAAAGAAGTTATTCGTAACATGTTCCTTCAGATGTATGTGAATCCATTGATCAACAAACGTAAATCCCTGGTTAGGATCGATGATTAATCACGTTGGAGGGATAATCACTATGCAGCTTCCAAAATCGAAAACGGACACCAGCTAATCTCAGATTTGAAACTGAATGCAAATGAATTGATATTAATCGGTGATACGGTACACGATTTTGAAGTCGCTACGGTCCTGGGCTGCAGGTGTGTGTTGATCGCCAATGGACATCAGTCGAAAAAAGTACTTCAGAATACCGGAGCTTTGGTTCTTGATCAGTTGAGTCAACTTCTTGCCTAGAAGAATTTCAGGAGAAAAGTGACCGGAAACGGAACCAGAAGAGGAGTTACCAATTGTAAACAGGCGATGGCTTCCTGATCGCTGGGCGATGATTTTATACTTACCCTGAAAAACCTGTTGGGAAGTTCCTGCGAATTTAATCATCTGCTGATAGAAACCACCGGAATTGCAGATCCGTCTGGAATTGTTGACGCGTTTATTACAGGAAAAACAATTCAGCAGAAATTCCGGATCGATAGTGTTGTTTGTTTGGCCGATGCAGTGAACATGGAAGATTTATTCGACGAACAGCCTGAAGTTAGAAAACAGCTTGCACTCTCTGATTTGGTGTTGCTGAATAAAACGGACCGTATCGGCCAGGAACAGGTTGGACGGTTGACCGAATTGATCAGGAGTGTGAACCCGATGGCGAAGATTTATCCGGCCACATTCGGTGATGTTGCTGAAATCGAAATACTGGATACCCATTCTTTTTCGGGCGAGGCTATCGGGAAATCGGCCTTATCATTTTGCAGAATGGATATTTCGGGAGATGATCGTTCCGGAGAAAAGTCATTTGTGCACCATCCACAGCGGAATCAGGTCTTCCATCAACATGATATTTCTTCGGTTGGATTTACGTTTAAAGGCAACTTTGATGTCAATAAATTTGGAGTATGGATGCAGAATTTCCTCTATTTCAATCAGGATACTATTTTCAGGGTAAAAGGAATTATGAGTTTTGATCAGACTGAAGACCGGTTTGTTTTTCATGCGGTTCGCAGTTTCTTCATGTTTGAGGTTGGTAAAGCCTGGGACGAAGAAGAACGGTTCAGTAAGCTGGTTTTTATCGGCAAAAATATTTCAGGGAAAGAGTTGGAAGTCAATTTGCTGCAGTTGCTGGTGAAAGAAGACGCAACTATCTGATAATTGGATAGAAAATTTGGAGTAAAAAAATGATAGATATTAATGTTTTATTCTTTTCGTCTTAATTTGGATGTTCTTAATCTCGATGCTAAAATTCTTCCACTTCTTTTAAAATGCAATACTGCCATTACCTTAACCTGATTGTCCTGCTCGGACACGACATAATAGACGCCATAGGGATATTTATTAACAATGGCTCTTCTTGTAATTTTGTGTGATTTCTGAAATAAAAAAGGATTACTTTGTATAGTCTTCAAACATTTTAAGGTTTCTTTCCAAAATAAGTTCCCTAAATTTTCTTGTTGAAGCTCATACCAAAAAATGGCATTTTTAATGTCTTCTTCTGCATGGGATTCTAAAACTACTTTGTATTCTTTCATTTCCTCAGCGAGTTGAATTTTCGCTCAATTTCTTCTAAAGATTTGAATTCGGCTTTCCCACACTCCAATAATTTTATTCTTTCATCCAGAACCTTCTTGTGTTCTACTGAGACATAAGTATAATTGTTGTCGTTAGCAATATCGTCCCATAACAGTTGAACTATTCTCATCTTTTCTTTTCTGTCAAGCTTGTGTAGATAATCGATATTCACTTTTGATGTTTTTAAATGATTCTGTAAATATAAAAGATTTGGATATCTATTGCAACTGATATAATCAGTTATAAGGGTTAACAGTGCCAGTATTAATATCGGTATAGTTCAGTTGAAAGGAATGGGTTTCGCTATTATCGTCGGTTCGTTTTGTCATTGATTTTCTGGTCATTCAAAAATACATTGACATTGACGTGAAACAAATGACGATGAATGCCAGTGACTGAATACTGAATACTTTGTTTTGGAGGAGGATTCGATGTTAATAAACCTTGGCCTTAATATCGCGAATGTAAAGCTGCAAACTGGTTTTTCCCCTGAATTCGTTTTCTGCAATGGAATAACAAATGTCGAAAGGCAAGCCTTGGTTGATCGCTTCAAAATGGTGGGCCTGGTTGAAGGCAATGGCTGAAAACTTGGACGAGTTGCTGGTTGGTTCAATCAGGTCCAGTTTTAAATGTTCCATGTTTTTACCTACCGGACGGCTGGTTCCACTATCGAGTACATTATCTGTAATAAAAACGGGAATCATGTTGTGTGGGCCAAAAGGGGCAAATTGTTTCAGGATCCGGTAAAATTTTGGAGTGATGTCTGACAGGTAAATCTTGGCTTCCGCTTCAATGGATTCGGTTTGCTGTTGGTTGGTGATTTGTTTAGTCACAATTTCTTCGAACCTTCGCGAAAACTCCCAGATATTTTCAATTTTCAAGGTCAGTCCGGCAGCATACATATGCCCGCCATAAGATTCAAGTAGGTCGCTGCAGGCTCCAATGGCTTCGTACAAATCGAAATCACGCACTGAGCGGGCCGAACCTGTTGCCATGCCATTCGATTCGGTCAGCACAACTGTCGGACGGTAAAAATGTTCAGTCAGACGGGATGCCACAATACCAACAACTCCTTTATGCCAGTCGCGGTTATAAAGAACTGTCGCATTTTTTCCGTCATGTTCCGCGTCACGTTTAATCATTTCCAACGCCTCCTGGGTAATGTCGCGGTCAAGCGTTTTCCGGATTTCGTTGTACGAGTTAATCTCGTCGCCCAGCAAGGAGGCTTCCCGCTCATTGGTCGCTGTTAAAATGGCAACCGATTTTTTACCGTGTTCAATTCTTCCGGAAGCGTTCAGGCGTGGCCCGATTTTGAAAACAATGTCACTGACCGATTTTTCTTCCGTATTTAAACCCGAATATTCCATGATGGTTTTTAACCCGATGCTCGGCGACGAATTAAGCTTTTTCAACCCGAAATGAGCCAGCACCCTGTTTTCACCTGTAACCGGAACAATATCTGAGGCAATGCTGACTACCAGTAAATCCAAAAGTTCAGCCAGCTCTGAGAATGGAATATTGTTCTTTTTCGAATATGCCTGAAGAAATTTAAACCCGACACCGCATCCTGAAAGCTCCTTGTACGGATAGCTGCAATCCAGCCTTTTGGGATCCAGAACTGCAACTGCATCGGGGATTGTATCGGCAGGATTATGATGATCGCAGATGATGAAATCGATTCCCAGGTTTTTGGCCATCTTAATTTTCTCAATGGCTTTGATGCCGCAATCGAGGACAATGACCAGGGTTATTTTTTGCTCCGCAGCATACAGAATACTGGTTTTTGAAATGCCGTATCCTTCTGAATACCGGTCGGGGATGTAATAATCGAGGTTCTTTAGCCGACTGCGGAGAAACTGGTACATCATGGCTACCGATGTGGTACCATCCACATCATAATCACCATATATCAGCACTTTTTCCTGATTATCAATGGCTTTTTCAAGGCGATCTACTGCTTTGTCCATGTCCTTCATCAGGAACGGATCGTGAAGATCGGATAGTTTTGGCCTGAAAAAAGCCTGGGCCTCGGCATATGTCGTGATGCCTCTTTGTGCCAAAAGATTGGCAATAACCATATTCACATTTAGCGCTACCGATAAATGTTTAATGATATTAATATCGCCCTCCTTTTTAACATTCCAGACTTTATCCATTCGTTTTATTTCAGAACCAGATTATTTGGTGAAAAATTTCTCAAAGATAAAAAATGAACTCAGATATAGAAAGTAAATCCCATACATTAATGAGTCTTTTGTTACTGATTGCAGGATAAGTTGTTAGTCACGAAACTGCAGGATCGGATTTAATCAGGAGCAGCAATTCTAAAATTCCAGGATAATCGCTTCGGAAATCCATTTGATTTACAGTTGTTTGCAGCTTTTAATTTGATTTGGTGGAAAACCGGGCGTTTGGGATTAACTCTAATTAGCAATTGTTTGTTATCTTTGCCGGAAATTTTTTTGAATTTTAATCGTCCTACGAAATGAGCATATCTGACTTAAGCGAACAGGAATTGGTGAGGAGAAACTCCTTACAGAAAATGATTGAATTGGGCATAGATCCTTATCCCGCAGCTCAATTTCCGGTCAATGTTTTAACCTCTGAAATTCTGGGAAAATACAATCCGGAACTAAAAAATTACCAGGAAGTAGTTTTGGCTGGTCGAATCATGAGCCGCCGGATTATGGGAAAAGCTTCATTCGCTGAAATCCAGGATGCTTCTGGAAGAATACAATTGTATCTGAACCGCGATGAAATTTGTCCGGAAGAAGATAAAACCATGTACAACGAAGTTTTCAAGAAATTGCTCGATATCGGCGACGTGGTAGGAGTGAAAGGTTTTGCGTTTATCACCCAGGTTGGCGAACTTTCGGTTCATGTGAAGGAATTTTGCGTATTGAGCAAATCACTTCGGCCTTTGCCGGTTGTAAAGGAAAAAGATGGTCAGTTGTTTGATGCTGTTACCGATCCTGAAATGCGGTATCGTCAACGTTATGTCGATCTCATTGTCAATCCACAGGTTAAGGATACCTTTATTAAGCGGACAAAAATCATTAATACCATGCGTCAGTTTTTTAACGAACAGGGTTATCTGGAAGTTGAAACACCGATTTTACAGTCTATTCCCGGAGGTGCGACTGCCCGTCCGTTTATGACCCATCACAATGCCCTGAACATTCCGCTTTATTTAAGGATTGCCAACGAGCTTTACCTGAAACGCCTGATTGTTGGCGGTTTTGATGGCGTTTACGAGTTCGCGAAAGACTTCCGCAACGAAGGAATGGACCGCACACACAATCCTGAATTCACGGTAATGGAAATCTATGTGGCTTACAAAGACTACCTCTGGATGATGAACTTTACCGAAGAAATGATTGAGCGGGTAGCCCTTGCCTTGCATGGAACAACTAAAGTTCAGTTGGGTGAAGTTGAAATCAATTTCAAGCGTCCGTTTAAACGGGTGACCATGTACGATGCCATCCGGGAACACACCGGATTTGACATTGCCGGTAAAACCGAAAGTGAACTGCGAGATATATGTACCCAACTCGGAATCGAAACCGATCCGACCATGGGGAAAGGCAAAATGATTGATGAGATTTTTGGTGAAAAATGTGAACCTTATTATATACAGCCAACTTTCATCATTGACTATCCGGTTGAAATGTCACCGCTAACCAAGAAACATCGTTCAGTACCCGGACTAACCGAACGTTTTGAACTGATGGTGAACGGCAAAGAATTAGCCAATGCCTATTCAGAATTGAATGACCCGGTTGAACAGCGAGAACGATTTGAGGATCAGATGAAATTGTCTGAAAAGGGCGATGATGAAGCGATGTTTATTGATCAGGATTTTTTACGTGCGCTGGAATACGGAATGCCGCCTACATCTGGAATGGGAATTGGAATCGACCGGTTAACCATGTTTATGACCAATAACCTGTCTATTCAGGACGTACTTTTTTTTCCACAAATGAAACCCGAAAAAATTGCCGATGCTGCTGATCCGGATGAAAAATTCCTTGAATTGGGAATCCCGATCGAATGGATTGAAGTGATCAGGAAAATAGGGTTAAAAAAAGTTAAAGAATTGAAAGAAGTCAAAGCAGGTAAATTTTTTAACGACATTTGCGGGTTCAATAAAAAAAACAAACTGGGTTTAGACAACCCTTCGTTGGAAGATGTAACTAAATGGTTGTCATAATTCAGGAAAGGTAAACATGTTTGCAAACTCCAAAATAGCAATAATCGGAAGTGGAAGTTGGGCTACAGCATTGGCCAAAATTCTTTTGCACAATGTTGAAAGCATTAACTGGTATTTCCGTAATCCCGATAATGTTGAGCAGTTCAGCAGGTATAAGCACAATCCCAACTACTTGCGGGGCGTAGAGTTTGACGTTAGCCGAATCAATTTCTTTACCGACATTCAACTGGCGGTTGAAGGCGCTGATATTGTGATCCTGGCAATTCCATCTGCTTTTCTGAAAGATGCCCTGTCGGGAGTTACTGTTGATCTTAGTCAGAAGTTTGTGGTTTCGGCCATCAAAGGCATTGTTCCTGAATACAATCTTATTGTAGGTCAATACCTTCACCAGTATTTTAACGTCCCTTACGAGCATATTGGAATTATTGCCGGTCCTTGTCATGCGGAAGAAGTGGCCCTGGAACGATTGTCGTATCTGACTATTGCCTGTCCGGATGTGAAAAAAGCAAGGGCTTTTGCTTTTAGGCTCGAATGTCCGTATATCCGAACTCATGTTTCAGACGATATTTATGGGACTGAATATGCTTCGGTATTGAAAAACATTGTGGCTATTGCCTCCGGAATTGTTCATGGTTTACGGTATGGCGATAATTTTCAGGCAGTTCTGATCTCGAATGCCATTCAGGAAATCAAACGGTTTGTTGACAAAGTACACCCGATTACCCGCGATATCAAAAGCTCTGCTTATCTGGGCGATTTGCTGGTAACGGCCTATTCACAATTCTCGCGCAACCGCACATTTGGAACCATGATTGGTAAAGGTTACTCCGTTCGTTCGGCACAACTCGAAATGCATATGGTGGCTGAAGGTTATTATGCAGCCAAATCGATCAAAGAAATCAACGAAGAATTCAGGGTAAACATGCCTATCTCAGAGGCAGTTTATAATATTTTGTATGAAAATATTTCACCCGCCATCGAAATCCGATTATTAACAGAACACCTTAGATAAAAGTAAAATGGAAAGAATTTCATTAAATCTGGATAAGACTTTTGATTTTATTTCAAAAGACTCCGTTTTCGCTTACAAAGAAGTGATTGAAAATCATAACCGGGCACTTTTTAACAAGACCGGAAAAGGGAATGATTTTTTAGGCTGGACTACTTTACCCACTTCAATAAGTGAAGCTGAACTGAAAGATTACGAAGCCACTGCAGCCAAACTGATTGCAAAAAATATTGATATTTTTGTAGTTATTGGTATTGGGGGTTCCTATCTCGGAGCTAAAGCCGTGGTAGATGCACTTTCAGATAGTTTTGCTCATCTGAAAGAACGTAAAAATCCTTTCATCCTGTTTGCCGGACAGAACATCAGCGAAGATTACCTTTTCGAACTTCGGGAATTGCTAAAAAACAAGGAATACGCTTTGGCGGTAATTTCAAAATCAGGAACAACAACCGAACCTGCATTGGCATTTCGCTTATTGAAAAATGATATCGAAGAAAAATACGGCAAGGTTGAGGCCAATGAACGTATTGTCGCCATCACCGACGAAAGTAAAGGAGCTTTGCGCTCTCTGGCAACAACCAAAGGATACAAAACTTTTGTCATCCCTGATGATGTAGGAGGACGGTATTCGGTTCTGACTCCGGTTGGTTTGCTGGCTATTGCTGTTGCCGGATTTGATATCCGTGCCTTGGTGATAGGCGCTGTCGATATGCAAAATGCCACTGGGATTGATGTCCCGTTTGAAGAAAATCTGGCTGCACAATATGCTGCCACACGGAACGAACTCTATAAAAACGGTAAAAAAGTAGAAATATTAGTCAACTTCAATCCTAAACTTCATTTCCTGGCCGAATGGTGGAAACAACTTTACGGCGAAAGCGAAGGAAAAGATGGCAAAGGAATTTTTCCTGCTGCGGTTGATTTTTCTTCTGACCTGCATTCAATGGGTCAGTATATTCAGGAAGGTGAACGTACTTTGTTCGAAACGGTGCTTTCCATTGCCAACCCCGACCGGGAAGTGCGCGTTCCGACCGATGCTGACGATCTCGATGGACTGAATTTCCTTTCAGGAAAACGGGTTGACGAGGTTAACAAAATGGCAGAACTGGGAACCATGTTGGCTCATGTTGACGGCGGTGTACCAAACATTCAGATTGTTCTGCCTAAACTGAACGAATATTATCTTGGTCAGCTGATCCAGTTCTTCGAAATGGCTTGTGGCTTAAGCGGATATACCCTGGGAGTTAATCCGTTCGATCAGCCGGGAGTTGAAGCATACAAAAAGAATATGTTTGCATTGCTTGAAAAACCCGGGTTTGAGGAAGCGACAAAAGCAATTAAAAAACGACTGTAATTCGAAAAACAAATAAATGCAAAAAGAGAAACCTCCACCAGAGATTTCTCTTTTTGCATTTATTTGGATGTCATACGGGGGGTAATTAGGTTAAGTGAATGGAAATCAATACCCAAGTGGCTCTCGACTGGTGTGCCGGATTCTTAAAATCCGAATTTCTTTGGTTACTTCTTTTATCTGATAAGTAATTCGGAGATTATAAATAACGAATGCCCGGAATTCTTCGTTTGGATATTCTTTTAGTTTATCAATCTCAAAAATTAGTGGATTCTTTTCAATGTCGGTTAATCTGGAAAATACACCCTTCCGCACTATTTTTGTAGCTTGAAAACTTTGTTTTGATAAAAAGTCCAGGATATCTTTGAATTCATCGAGCGCAATTCTATCCCAAATTATTCTATAGGATTTTTGTCTTATCATTTAGACAATTCCTTAAGTGCATCTTCATGTGTGACAAAATTACCATCTTCAACCCGGTCAACAGCTTCGTCAATTTCCTTATTATATTTTTTTCGAGTAATTCGTTTATCATCAGTATCAATGTTTAAAAAACTTTTAACCATTTCTAAAATCAAAGCCTGCTGCTTGTTGGATAATAATGGTAAATATTCGTCAAATTGTTTCTTTATTTTTGTCGAAGTCATTTCGTTTTATTTTAGTGCTTTATACAAATATAAAGATTTAGAAGGTAAAAAGTTGTGTTTGGGAAAATTTCAGTCTGCAATGTTATAGGAGGAGT
>JAUXUF010000071.1 GCA_030684645.1 Bacteroidota bacterium
AATCGAGGCCCCGGGTTTTAAATTCGCGGTCAAGTTCCCAGGTAATTACGGTTTCAACCAAAGCATCTGTTTGTCCTCCGGGAGGAATGGTAACTGAATAATCAAGCAATTTCGGGAATGATTTGTTCAGCTCTCCATAAACTGACTGGATGGCATTCATGAACGCATCGTATTGACCGTCACCCGATGCCGTTGATTCATATTTATTTTCTTTCAAATAGAAACTCACCGTAGCAGACGGACGAAGTCCCATCGCATGAGACAATGAATAGTTCACCAATTTGATGGCTGGCTCGCTATCTTCGTAGTTCAACACATCGGCCACAATGTAAGGCAGATCTTCGATGGTTACGGTTTCCTTGCGGTCGCCCAATTCAATGATCCGGTCGGTAACCAACTTCAATGAGGCAGGATCGAGTTCAATGCCCAGATCTTCCAGGTTATTTTTAATGTTCGCTTTTCCTGAAGTTTTACCAAGTGCATAAACGCGTGTACGGCCAAAACGTTCAGGAAGCAAATCGTTGAAATACAAATTATTTTTGCTGTCGCCATCGGCATGAATTCCGCTACACTGGGTAAATACAAATTCTCCAATCAGCGGTTTATTTGTAGGAATACGGATTCCGGAGAAGGATTCGACCAGCTTCGAAATCTTGTTGAGCATGCTTTCATTCACACGGGTATCCATCTTCATATGATCTTTAACCGTGGCGATAACACTCGAAAGTGGCGCGTTTCCTGCCCGTTCACCTAACCCGTTCACGGTGGTGTGCACGCAGCGGATTCCGGCCTTGATGGCATGGAATACATTGGCAATAGCCAGATCATAATCATTATGCGCATGAAAATCAAACCGGGCTTCCGGATAACTTTCAATCATTTCGCGGCAAAACTCGTAAGTTTCGTCCGGGTCCAAAATACCTAAAGTATCGGGAAGCATGATGCGATCGATGTTCAATTTTAGCAATTCGGGAACCATAAAATGCACGTAATCCTTTGAATTGCGCATGCCATTCGACCAGTCTTCGAGGTAAACATTGACCCGAATTCCCAATTCTTCAGCATACTGAACCGACTTTTTAATGTCTTCAATATGTTGTTCAGGAGTTTTCCGGAGTTGCTGGGTAACGTGTTTGTATGAACCTTTGCAAAGTAAATTCAAAACTTTTCCACCAGCCGCATTAATCCAGTCGAGCGATAATTTGCCATCGACAAAACCCAGAATTTCAACTTTCGACAAGTGGCCTTTTTCCCTGGCCCATTCCATCACCCGTTTAGCGGCAAGAAATTCACCATCAGAAACGCGGGCTGAAGCAATTTCGATCCGGTCAACTTTTACATCTTCCAGCAAAATCCGGGCGACACTCAGTTTTTCCATGTCGGTAAACGAAACTCCTGAAGTTTGTTCGCCATCCCTCAACGTGGTGTCCATGATGCTGAGCATCTGATTTTTAACCTCAACTACTTTTCCTGTCATAAAAATTAATTTTAGCAGCCTCCCCAACCCCTCCAAAGGGAGGGGCTTAAAAAGGCAAAATGCAAAATGAAGTCATTTCCTTCGAACTGTACCTCTTTAAGCCCCCTCTTGTGGAGGGGGTTGGGGGAGGCCATTATTTTTTTTCGAACGCTTCGATTTCGTCTTTGATGCTGATGAGATAATCAATATCGTCGAGTCCGTGTGTCAAACAATGTTTTTTATATGGATTGATCGTAAAATCAGCTGATTCGCCTGTTGCCTGAATGGTGAATTTCTGATTCTGAAGATCAACCTCGAATGGAGTATTCGGATCGTTTTCGATGGCTGCAAAGATTTTCTCCAGAAACTCAGGAGATACAACCACCGGAAGGATGCCATTGTTCAAAGCATTACCCTGAAAAATGTCGGCAAAGAAACTGGAGACAACCACCCGGAAGCCATAATCATAGACAGCCCAAGCAGCATGTTCGCGGCTCGAACCACTTCCGAAGTTTTTACCTCCAACCAGAATCTGGCCTGAATATTTCGCCTGATTCAGCGGAAAATCAGCAATAGGCTGGTTACTTTTATCATACCGCCAGTCGCGAAAAAGGTTATCGCCAAAACCTTTGCGTTCAACGGCTTTCAGGAAACGGGCCGGAATAATCTGGTCGGTATCAACATTTTCGATGGGCAGCGGAACTGCCGGTGATGTTAAGGTTGTAAATTTATCGTAAGACATAAAAAAGTATTTAAAGCCCCTCCAACCTCCCCACAGGGGAGGCTTTTGGATGCAGCGTAAATTTTGTTTTTTGTTTCATATTCCCCCTGTGGGGGTTAGGGGGCTAAAGGAATTCCCTCGGATCAGTAATCCTTCCCGTTACAGCAGCGGCAGCGGCGGTTAGCGGACTGGCGAGCAGTGTGCGTGCTCCGGGTCCCTGACGGCCTTCGAAGTTGCGGTTCGAGGTGGAAACTGAATATTTTCCTTCCGGAATTTTGTCGTCGTTCATGGCCAGGCAAGCTGAACATCCGGGTTGGCGCAGTTCGAAACCGGCAGCTTCCAGAATTTCAACCAAGCCTTCAGCAATAATTTGTTTTTCCACAGCGCGCGATCCGGGAACAATCCAGGCAGTTACGTTGGCCGCCTTCTTCTTGCCCTTCACAAAACTGGCAAACGAACGGAAATCTTCAATGCGGCCATTGGTACAACTTCCCACAAAAACGTAGTCGATTTTTTTGCCGACCATTTTGTCTCCCTGGTTGTAGCCCATGTATTTCAACGATTTTTCGTAGGTCAGTTTATCCGAACCCGTCAGTTTATCGCTGTTTGGAATGTTTTTCGAAATACCGATTCCCATTCCCGGGTTGGTTCCGAAAGTAATCATCGGCTCAATGTTCGCAGCATCATATTCATAAACAGTATCAAACACCGCATCCGCATCCGATTTCAGGGTTTTCCAGTAGGCCAGCGCTTTGTCCCAGGCTTCTCCTTTCGGAGCAAACTGGCGGCCTTTCACGTAGTCGAAAGTAGTCTGGTCAGGAGCAATCATACCGCCACGGGCGCCACATTCGATGCTCATGTTGCAAAGCGTCATTCGGCCTTCCATCGATAAACTTTCGATGGCCGATCCGGCGAACTCCACAAAATGGCCTGTTCCTCCTGAAGTTGAAATCTGGGCAATGACATACAAAGCAATATCTTTGGCAGTTACACCTTTGTTTAGTTTGCCGTTTACCGAGATCAGCATTTTTTTCGGTTTGGGCTGCATGATGCACTGGCTGGCAAAAACCATTTCCACTTCGCTGGTACCGATTCCGAAAGCAATGGCTCCGAAAGCGCCGTGGGTTGAAGTATGGCTGTCGCCGCAAACAATGGTCATTCCGGGTTGGGTAATCCCCATTTCAGGCCCGATGATGTGAACCACGCCGTGACCTTCGCTTCCCAAACCGTGGTAAACGATACCGTGAGTTGCACAGTTTTTCTTCAGCATTTCCACCTGGTTGCGCGATAATTCATCCTTAATACTCAGGTGCTGATTGATGGTTGGTACGTTGTGGTCGGGAGTGGCGATGGTTTTCTCCGGACGAAGAACTTTCAATCCACGTTTTTCCAATCCCAGAAATGCAACCGGGCTGGTCACTTCGTGAATCAGATGCTGGTCGATGTATAAAACACTTGGGCCGCCTTCAACCTCTTTCACCACATGCGCATCCCAAATTTTGTCGAATAAAGTTTTTGCTTCCATTTGTATTTATTAAAAGCCTCACCCCCGACCCCTTACTTCGACAAGCTCAGTAACCGCCGAAAGAGGAGAGTTGGCGCTGCAAATATTATATTTTCAATTTTCTATTCTCTTTTTGAAGGTTTTCTCTGTTCCGTCCGAAAAATGATTTCCGCTATTACGAATATTATCTCGCGGACGGGACTTTTGTTTTATTCCGTTTACCCGGGGTGCCACTCCTTCGTCGTTCTACCCCGGGCTATTAATATTTAACCCTTTCAGGGTATAAGAAGAGAAGCATTCACATCCTAATATTTTTACGGGTTAGTTCTGAGCCTCACCTTCTTTCTTCCCTCCTGTGGAGGGGTTGGGGGAGGCTCCTATTTTCCCGGAATTTTGTTGATCGCATCCAGAAATGCCTCGACTGATGCAGTAATAATGTCGGTGTCAGCTCCAAAACCGTGATAAATATCCTCTTCGTGTTTCACCTGCATGTGCACTTTACCAAAATCGTCGCTGCCACGGGTGATAGCCTGAATCAGGAATTCTTCAAGAACCACTTTGCGGTGAATAATTTTTTTCACGGCTTTCAGCGCTGCATCCACCGGACCGTTTCCTGAAGCTGTGGCATCCAGAATTTCACCGGCAATGTTCAACCGCACATTGGCAATCGGGACCAAACCTTTTCCGGTTACCACCTGAAGAAAATCTAATTTTATGCGTCGTTCTTTCTGTTTCATGTCGCCAAGCAAAGCAGCAACATCGTCGTCGCGGATGTCTTTTTTCTTATCGGCCAGTTTCACGAATTTTTCGTAAACCTCGTCCAGCTTTTCCTTGTCCAACTCGAAACCCATTATTTCCATGCGGTGTTTCAGGGCAGCACGGCCACTACGGGCTGTCAGCACGATACTCGATTCGTTGATTCCCACATCGGTCGGGTTCATGATTTCGTAGTTTTCGCGGTTCTTCAGCACGCCATCCTGATGAATTCCGGAGGAATGCGCAAATGCGTTGCGGCCCACGATAGCTTTGTTCGGCTGAACCGGCATGTTCATCAGGTTCGAAACCAAACGGCTGGTTTTGTAAATATTTTTGGTATTGATGTTAGTGTCGATGTTCAAAACAGCATAGCGGCTTTTCAGTATCATCACCACTTCTTCGAGCGAAGTATTTCCGGCACGCTCGCCGATTCCGTTTATAGTTACCTCGGCCTGACGGGCACCGTTCATAATTCCGGCAATCGTATTGGCAGTAGCCATTCCCAAATCGTTGTGGCAATGGGTTGAAATAATAGCCTTGTGAATATTCGATACATTATCGAACAGGTATTTGATTTTGGCACCGAATTCAGTTGGAAGGGTGTAACCGGTTGTATCGGGAATATTCACCACAGTTGCCCCGGCTTTAATAACCGCTTCAACCACACGGGCAAGGTACTCGTTTTCGGTACGGCCGGCATCTTCGGCGTAAAATTCCACATCCTCGACGTACTTTTTCGCATATTTCACAGCAGCAATGGCCCGTTCAATAATTTCGTCAGGATTGGAATTCAGTTTGTGATGAATGTGGTAAAATGAAGTTCCGATACCGGTATGGATGCGTCCCTTTTTAGCGAACTGGAGGGCTTCCGCAGCAACATCAATGTCTTTTTCGACTGCCCGGGTGAGGGCACAAATGGTTGGCCAGGTAACCGCCTTTGAAATTTCAACTACCGATTTGAAATCGCCCGGACTGGAGATAGGGAATCCGGCTTCGATCACATCGACCCCTAATTCTTCCAATGCACGCGCAACTTCAATCTTTTCGACGGTGTTCAACTGACACCCTGGAACTTGCTCACCATCGCGTAAGGTGGTGTCAAAAATAGACAATCTGTCGCTCATAACTATTTGTTTTTAAAGCCTCCCCCAACCCCTCCGCAGGAGGGGAGTAGAAAACTATTAGGTAATATCTTTTTTTATTAATTTCATTTATAGCTAAACTTCAAAATGTCAATCCCTTTTTAAGTCTCCCCTTCGGGGGAGATTTAGAGGGGGCTGTTTTCTTAATAAAAAAAAGCCATCCCCTGTATCGAGAATGGCCTTTTGTAGCTTTTATAGTTTTACCCATACATTCTCAGTCGTGCATCCAAATAAGGAGAATACCGATAATGAGACCTAGAAGGGAAATGTTAGCAAAACCTGTCATTTTTTGAATAATTTGATGCAAATATGGAACTAATTTTTTAAAATGAAAACAAAACAGACTTTTTTATTCGGATTGGTAAGATAAAGATAAAACTGTCTTAAAATTGAAATCCGGACGTCAGATTGAATAAACAAGAATCAGAGCAGAATGTTTAGAACTGATGATAATTTATGACGTGAATTTGAAATCAAAAAGTTGGAAATTCCTTGTGAACGGGTTTAATTTCAAAGCAAAAGCCTGTTCAGGCAATAGCTGATTCTTTAATCCATTATCAGGATAAAAATAATTGGCTCAAATAGATTTGATAAAATGGTTGCATTGCGTAAATTTAGAAAATAGTCGGGAATTAGTTCAAAAACCTTATTCATGAAAAGTTTAATCGTTTTCGGAATTTTAAGTATTCCAATCCTGTTGGTTTCATGGAGAACGTTATTCAACATTCGCAGTCATGGGTTTTACCGCTTCTTCAGCTGGGAGTGCATACTCTGGCTTTTTGCCTCTAATTATCCAATTTGGTTCGACAACCCATTTAGTGTCCATCAGATTTTTTCGTGGATTCTGCTGATATCTTCCATATATCCGGTCGTTGCAGGTACATTACAATTAAAAAAATCGGGCAAACCTACTGAAAGCAGAGAGGAGAAAACACTTTATGATTTCGAAAAAACCTCAGAACTGGTTGATAACGGCATTTACAAATACATCCGGCATCCGCTCTATACGTCACTGATCATTCTAAGCTGGGGAATATTTTTAAAAAACATAAACGGTCAGTTGTTCCTGATAACCATGCTGTCAACTATATTTCTTTATATTACCGCACGATTCGACGAAAAGGAATGTATCCAATATTTTGGAATTCGGTATCTCGAATACATGAAGCGGAGCAAGAGGTTCATTCCGTTTCTGATTTAGAACATCGAATTATCCCAAAATTCAAGAGTCTTTTACATTGAAAGGTCCGGAACACATAAGAACAGTTAACATTAATCCAACAGAAGCGTATATGTTTCATCAAGGTCAAGCTACTTTTAACTTTAAAACACCAATCAACATGTCAACTTTCAGATTCAAACTCCACCAATTACCGGATTGCAATATTTTATGTTTCAGGTTATCTTTCATCATTTTCTGCATCGCATCCTTTCTGTTTTTATCTTTGAATAATGCAAGTGCTCAGATTGATACCACAAAAAATTCGGCTACTGGAATCTACCTGATCACTACTTCAGAAGGGAACGAATTCCTGGGAACAATCAGTTATCAGGATGAAAAGGAAGTGGTAGTTGAAACCAAAACCATGGGTAAGGTATCCATTCCGAAATACCAGATCAGGGAAATAAAAGAAGTTGCCGGTAAACAAATTTCATCGGGTGGAGATTATATTCCTGAACAACGGTTTGCCTCCCGGTATTTTATTACAACCAACGGACTACCGCTGGAGAAAGGGGACAACTATATTCTTTGGAACATTTATGGCCCAGACATTCAATTCAGTGTCAGTGATCATTTTGGCATTGGGATTATGACCTCATGGATCGGAATTCCCATAATCGGCACAGCCAAATACAGTTTTAACCTGGGCAAGAACACCAACATGGCGCTTGGCGCATTAGTGGGAACCGGATCATGGTCGAATCCTGATTTTGCTTTGGCGCTTCCATTTGCGGCTTTCACCTTGGGAGACCGACGAAACAATATCAATTTTTCAGGCGGGTATGGGGCAGTTTGGTCGAATGACGGAAACGAAGGAAGGGCGCTATTTTCGATTGCTGGTATGGCAACGGTAAGCAAAAAGGTGAACCTCGTTTTTGATTCCTTTATTGTTCCCGGCTCCGGAAGCGACAATAATTTTGCGCTTTTGATTCCGGGAATCCGTATTCAAACCAGTCGGGGAAAATTCTTCCAGTATGGATTTGCCGCTTTGCTTGAGAATGGCGAATTCCAGTCAGGCATGATCCCAATGATTCAATGGTTTCAAAAGTTTTAACGAACGACCAAAATCTGAATAGCAATTCATGAAACAGGTCATCAAACAATTCGTTTCCTTCATACTACCCCTGACGGTTTTAATTCTGGTTCCGATTTGGATTGAACCCAATCTGTCAGTCAACTTTGTATTGCCATTAATAGCCGGGCTACTCCTGATGGGCATCGGTTTGTTTATCCTGACCAAAACGATTTCGGCATTCATCCGAATTGGAAAAGGAACATTGGCGCCCTGGAATCCAACGAAGAAACTAGTTACCGCCGGAATGTATGGTTACGTTAGAAATCCAATGATCATCATGGGTGTTTTAACGGTTATAACCGGCGAATCACTTGCTATCATGTCGTTGAATCTGTTCTACTGGGCAGTAATTTTCTTTCTCCTGAACAATGTTTATTTCCTGATTTACGAAGAACCGAACCTGGAAAAACGATTTGGAGAAGAATACCGAAATTACAAGAAGAAAAATCTCTGATTCTGCTTTTTTTGTGTCTGTTCTTTGTTCGTGTTTATGCTCAGGATCAGGAAAAAGCCAATCGCCCCACTTTTCATTCCATTTCTAGTCACGATTTGCTGAGATATGCCGCCGAGTTAAGCTCCGAAAAATACAAAGGCCGGCTTTCCGGTTCTCCGGGGTACCAGGCAGCAGCCAGTTGGGTGGCCGGGCAGCTCAAACAAGCAGGAGTAAAACCAGGCTTGAATGATGGTACCTATTTTCAGTGGTTTCCGAATGCTTACAGCGATGTACTCACCCCCGGCAGTGTCACTTTGTTGCCTGGAAATAATAATCAGCAAAAAGAATACAGATTCCCCGACGATTATTATCCGGGTTCAAACTCAGCTTCCGGAACCGTTTCGGGTGAGGTGGTTTATGTCGGCTTCGGTATTTCGGCACCCGAACTGAATTACGACGATTATCACAATATTGATGTCAAAGGGAAAATCGTGTTGATGGAAACTGGTGTGCCTTACAACGGCAACGACAGCGCCCTTCAGAAATGGGAACCGTACAGTTACCATCGTTACAAATTCCAGCGGGCCCGCGATTTGGGCGCAGCCGGATTACTGTATGTCAGCAAAATTGCCAATCCAAACACTTCTTACCTCGAAGGATTTGTTTACGCCCATATTGGCGAACCGGTAGCCGAAGAACTCTTTGCCGGAACCGGCCAAAAATATGCAGAAACACACGCTGCTATTGTGAAAAATATTCGACCGAACTCTTTTTTACTGAATAAAAAAGTAAAGATATCGGCATCTACCCGATATTTTCCTGATAGCCGTTCGTGTAATGTAATAGGAATTATCGAAGGCGCAGACCCTCAATTGAAAAACTACAACTGGCACAGTGAAAACCGTTTATTACCATCACCCGCTCGACAATACCGACGGACTGACTCCTGAAATTATGGAAGATGCCTCAAAGTTGCTTTATTTGGGAATTCTTGGACTTGCCAATGATCGGAAGATCGGGGCAAAATAAATAGAATGCTCCCTTCGATACGCGTTTGAAGAAAGCTCCCTTCGACTACCTGCGGCACTCAGGGAGCGGCGCATTGAATGACAGTAACGATCACAAAAACGCCAAAAGACTTACGTTCAAAAACGCGAATCTTTCCAAAGACCGACGCTGCCTGAGCCGCGAAGCGAGTCGAAGGCAGCATGTCGATCAGAGCTCCCTTCGATACTTCCGTCCGTAAGGAATTCTCCCTTCGACTGCCTGCGGCGCTCAGGGAGCGGTGCATTGGATGAAAATGCTCCCTTCGATACGCTACGCTACTCAGGGAGCGTCGCTTCGAGCATCATTTGCGGATATTAAACAGTAGGTAAAAATTTAGCCGCAATTTCATAAATTTGGGTATGAAAGGTTATCTATACATACTCCTTTGTGCGGACGGAAGTTTTTATACTGGTAGCACCAAAGATTTAGAGCGTCGACTAGAAGAACATCAAAACGGTGAAGGTGCTAACCATACCCGAAAACGGCTTCCGGTTGAATTGGTTTACACTGAAGAGTATGAACGGATTGATGAAGCATACTACCGCGAAAGACAAATCCATGGCTGGAGTCGTGATAAGAAACAGGCATTGATTGAAGGACGAAATCAGGACTTGCCGGGGTTGGCGAAAAGAAAGCAAAAGTGATCAATGCTCCCTTCGACACGCCTAGCGGCTGCTCAGGGAGCTTTGCTCTGAGAAATATTTGTTGCTATGAAATAATACCCGATGATAAACCCGCTGCCTGAGCCTGTCGAAGGCGGTTCCTCGATAAGAGCGGAACATGAAAACCAAACAAAATCCGCCTCCGATGAATGCTCCCTTCGACACGCTACGCTGCTCAGGGAGCGTCGCTTCGATGAGCATTACCGATTTGCAAACGCAAAAACAGAAAACTCTCTACAACGTAAATACCATCGCATACCTGCTGCCTGAGCTTGTCGAAGGCGGTTCGTCGATAAAAAAAAAGCAATAGTGGCTCCGACTTTCATCAACACTCCCTTCGACTGCTTCGCGCTCAGGGAGCGACGCTTCGATGAGTATTTATAGCCATGAAATAATGCTGATGAGAAAAGCGCTGCCTGAGCAGCCGTTAGGCGTGTCGAAGGGAGTTCCTCCCTACTTCCTGTTCATAACTTTTTGAATATAAAAACCTTTTATCCTATTGGATATAATTTTAAATTCAGTTAGTTTAGCTTGCAAAAACAGCTATTTTCCCTATCTGAACAATGAATAGTCTATGAAGTAAAAGACCAAATATGTTGTTCTATTAAAATTCACAACATGCAAACAGAAAAATATTCCGTAACTCAATACTCTATCAATGCTATACTCGGTTTTATTGAAGGTGGAAGTATTGCCATACCCGAGATACAGAGACCTTTTGTCTGGAAGCGAAAACAAGTAAGAGATTTAATTGATTCATTGTATAATGGATACCCAGCTGGGTATCTAATTATTTGGCAAAATCCAAATGTAAAACTAAAAGATGGCCGGGATTCAAATGGCAAAAAAATCCTAATAGATGGACAGCAACGTGTTACAGCTTTAATGGCTGCAATACTTGGCAATCAAGTAATTGATGATGAATATAAAGAAACATTTATAAAAATTGCATTTAATCCTCTTGCCGAAGATGAGGAAGAAAGGTTTGCTGTTCAAGATTCATCACATTTAAGAAGTAAAAAATGGATTCCAGATATTTCTCAAATCTTTAAAAATGATTTTGACATAGTTGAGTTTTCTCAAGATTATTGCGGAAGAAACCTAGAGATCAGTACAAGAGATTTTGGTAAAATTTTAACAAAACTGAGGTCAATTGCAAATCGACAAATTGGAGTATTAGAATTAGTTCATCAACTTGAAATCAATGAAGTAACAGAAATATTTGTACGCATTAATTCAGCAGGGAAAAGGCTAAATGAATCTGACTTTGCAATGTCAAAAATTGCTGCTGATGAAAAATTCGGAGGTAATTTATTGAGAAAAGCAATCGATTATTTTTGTCATTTAGCTGTGGCTCCAAGCTTTTACAATTACATAAGTGCAAATGATAAGGAGTTTATGGAATCTGAGTTGCTCCAAAGGTCAAATGGTTGAAAGATGACAAAGAGAGTATATATGACCCTGACTATGGAGATATGCTAAGAGTTTCATTTATGCACAAATTTGGTCGGGGAAAACTTGGAGATTTAGTGAGTTTGTTGTCGGGTCGTAATTTCGAAACTAGAGTGTTTGAAGAAGAAATCTCAGAAAAAAGTTTTAAACTATTAAAGGAAGGAGTAATAAATTTTATGAATGAGTACAACTTTTCACAGTTTGTACTCGCAATAAAGTCTGCTGGGTTTGTCTCTGATAAACTAATCAATTCTCAAATGACGTTGGATTTTGCCTATACTTTGTATTTAATTCTCTCTTCATCAAATGAAATATCTAAAACTGAAATAAAACATTATATGCAGAAATGGTATGTTTTAACAACTCTAACAAGTCGATACATAACTTCTCCTGAATCAGCTATGGATAAGGATATCAGAACAATAAATACAAAAGGGTTCATTCCCTTTTTCAAGGAAACGGAGGATGCCGTTTTATCTGATACTTTTTGGAATATTGGGTTAGTGCAAGCTCTCGAAACTTCAGCAATTAATAGTCCATATTTCAATATTTTCTTGGCATCTCAAATTCACTCTGGTGACCGGGCTTTATTTTCCTCAAGTATAAAAGTTATTGATTTAATTGCCATTATGGGAGATGTACACCATGTTTTCCCGCGGGAATATTTAAAACAGAAAGGAATTACAGACAGAGCAAAGTATAACCAAGTGGCAAATTATGTGTATTTAGACACACAAATCAATATCTCAATTGGGAAAAAGCACCAACTGAATATTTTACGTTAGCCTATAATCAATGTTATTCTGGTTCAAAACGAATAGGAACAATTACGGAAATTAATGATTTTAAAGAAAATTTGGCTAAGAATTGCATTCCTGAAAATGTTATTGAAATGACTCATATTGATTACGAGGGATTCTTACTTCAAAGGAGAAAATTAATGGCTGAAAAGATTAAGAATTATTATTGCAAAATTTAATAGCATACAATCACAATCTTTAAGATTAGTCCAATACAAATCAAGCCCCCGCCATCCATTCCAGACAACGAGGGCTTGTTTCATTTATACACATACTATTTTTTATAATACTGACGGGGTGACTTCGAGTCACCCCGTCAGTCGCATCGATCAAGAATTATACTCCCAATTTATTCCTTCTTATCTGCTCTGCACTGGTGAAATTGTTTTTCACCACATGGCCTTTCAGCGGAACAATCTTTTCGTGGATAGCGTCGATCAGCCATTCGGCACAAGGGAAGAACGAATTTTCGAGTTCGTAGGCCGGGGTAATCCAGTTGCGCGAACCAACCACTACCGGCGGAGCATCCAGATCGTCGAAGGCCAGTTCCGAGATGGTTTGCGCCATTTCTTTCATGAATGAACCACGGGTTGAAGCGTCACCTGAAATCACGATACGACCGGTCTTTTTCACCGAGGCCAGCACTGGCTCGTAGTTAAACGGGCTCAAACTGCGGGCATCAATCACTTCAGCCGAAACTCCGTATTTTTCCTGAAGAATATCAGCAGCTTCCATCGCACGGTACAAAGTAGCGCCGATGGTCAGGATAGTCACATCTTTTCCTTCGCGTTTAATGTCCGGTTCGCCAATTGGAATTTCGTAATAACCTTCAGGCACACCACCTTTGTGAAACATCTCGCCCATATCGTACAAACGCTGGCTTTCGAAGAAAATCACCGGATCGGTTCCCTGCAAGGCAGCATTCATCAATCCTTTGGCATCATAAGGAGTAGCCGGGAAAACCACTTTCAGTCCGGGAATTTGGGCAGTCAGAGCTGTCCAGTCCTGTGAGTGTTGCGCACCGTATTTCGAACCTACAGAAACGCGCAATACCACCGGCATTTTGATCACGTTTCCACTCATTGCCTGCCATTTGGGGAGCTGGTTGAATACCTGATCGCCGCAACGGCCCAGAAAGTCGCAATACATGATTTCGGGAATCACACGTCCACCGCACATGGCGTAACCGATGGCTGTTCCCACAATTGCACCTTCAGCAATCGGTGAGTTGAACAAACGATGGTATGGAAGCGCTTCGGTCAGACCGCGGTACACGGCAAACGCGCCGCCCCAGTCGCGGTTTTCTTCTCCATAAGCAATCAGTGTCGGATCTTTGTAGAAACGATCGATGATGGCTTCGAAAATTCCGTCGCGGTAAGCGTAAGTTTTTATTTTTGAGTGTGCTTTGCCATTTTCGTCGAAGGCAAAACGTTCTTTTTTAGCTAATTGCTGAACACGTGGATTCTCAGCCATCGGGTGGTTCACTTCCGGAGTGCGGTCTTCCATGCGGTCAACCGACTCGTTGCCAAACATCATCTCACCAATCAGGTTCGGGTATTTGGCCATGTCCATGCGAGGAGAAATATCATAATCGATAGCCAGCTTCAGGCTCGATTCCATCAGACTGATGGTATCGCCTTTAATTCCGGTCAACTTTTCTTCGGTAGAAACACCGGCTTTTACCAGTTCGCGACCAAACCAGGCAATCGAATCCTGAGCTTCCCAGGCTTCCACTTCCTCTTTCGAACGGTATGAAGACGCATCCGAAGGTGAGTGTCCGCTGTAACGGTAAGTCAAAACATCAAGCAGTACCGGTCCGCGTTTTTCTTCCAGAATTTTGCGTTTGCGTTTGTAAGCGTCAATCACGGCCAGCGGATTGTAGCCGTCAACACGTTCGGCATGAAGCTGATCGGCATTCAGTCCGGCGCCAATGCGGGCAGCGATGTTGTAGCCGGCAGTTTCTCCGCAGGTTTGCCCACCCATTCCGTATTGGTTATTCATGATGTTGATGATCAGTGGAAGTCCACCTTTCATATTGCCTTCCCACAATTCGTTGAACTGGTCCATCGTAGCAAAAGCCAGACCTTCCCAAACCGGACCACAGGCCATCGAAGCGTCGCCAATATTGGCCACTACGATTCCCGGTTTGCGGTTCACCTTTTTGTAGAGCGCAGCACCCACAGCAATGTCGCCCGAACCACCAACGATGGCGTTGTTCGGATACACCCCGAATGGCGTAAAGAAAGCATGCATCGAACCACCCAATCCTTTGTTGAACCCGGTTTCGCGGGCAAAAATTTCGGCCAAAGTTCCGTAAATCAGAAATTTCACGGCCAGTTCTTTCACTGTTCCTGAATGTCTGTTTTTAACCGGGGCGAAAGTGATTCCGTCGAAATGACTTTCCATCACCTGCATCAGTTGTTCGTCGCTCAGTTTGGCGATGGCTGATAAACCTTTGGCAAGAATTTCGCCATGCGAGCGGTGCGATCCGAAGATAAAATCTTCCACTCCGAGTGTGTAAGCCATTCCTACAGCAGCAGCTTCCTGTCCAATCGACAAGTGAGCCGGTCCCGGATGATCATAGGCAATACCGTTGTAATCGCCACGGATTTTGACCAGGTTCAGCATGGTTTCAAACTCACGGATCACCACCATATCGCGGTAAATACGCAGCAAATCTTCGTTGCTGAAGTTCGCTTTTTCTTCTTCAACCGATTTGTTGTACTGGTTTACAGGAACCGGGCTGAATGTAATTTCACCAGCTTTCCTGACTTCTGACGGATCAATAAATTGACTTTTTGGCATATTGTAAATTTTATAGCCCCCTAAATCCCCCACGAGGGGGACTTTGAGGCACTTCGATTTAGATTTTCCTTACTTTAATGCTCTTCCCAAACTCCCCTCCTGTGGAGGGGCAGGGGGAGGCTACTGAAAGATCGTTTCCTTTATAATCTCACTCACAGTCGGGTGAGGAAACACGATTTCTTCCACATCCTGAACGCGCAATTGCGCTTCGATAATGGCACAGGCTCCCCAGATCATTTCGGAACAGGCGCCACCAACCATGTGGATTCCCAGAATTTCGCGGTATTTCTTGCCGACAATCACTTTGCAGAAACCGTCTTTGCCTTCGTTTTCAGCAACAAACCTTCCGGAGTATGCCATTGGTAATTGTTTTACTTCCACTTCGATACCTTTTTCT
This sequence comes from Bacteroidota bacterium, assembly GCA_030684645.1. Classification (GTDB taxonomy): domain Bacteria; phylum Bacteroidota; class Bacteroidia; order Bacteroidales; family Prolixibacteraceae; genus Aquipluma. The sequence goes on from JAUXUF010000071.1 coordinate 15,473, forward strand.
TTAGCAGCGTTTTCAGTCAAACCAACTCCGGCAATTTCCGGATGAGTGTAAACTACACCGGGAATAGCATCATATCGCATCACATCTTTGCGGCCCAGCATATGATTCACTGCTACTTCGCCTTCGCGACTGGCAGTGTGCGCCAGCAATGAGAATCCGGTGATATCGCCGGCAGCATAGACATTCGGTACATTGGTGCGGCAGTTTTGATCGATTTTCACTCCACGAGGAGTAAATTCAACACCGATGTTTTCCAGACCAATTCCGGCTACATTGGCTTTGCGGCCAACCGATAACAGAACCTGTTCTCCTGTAATTTTAAATTCCTGACCATCTTTTTCGAACACCACTTCTTTACCGTTCAGTTTGGTCACACGGGCTTTCAGGTGGAATTCAATACCTTTTTTGACGAATTCTTTGCGTACGAAAGCGGCAATTTCTTCGTCCACTCCGGTTAATATCTCCGGAAGCATTTCGATGACCGTCACCTTGGTTCCCATCGCGTTGAAGAAGTCGGCAAATTCAGTACCGATCACTCCCCCGCCAATAATCACGAGGCTTTCCGGTTTTTCTTTCATCTGAAGGATTTCGCGGTTAGTCAGAATCTGTGACACATCCAGTCCCGGGATTGGAGGAACGGCAGCTTCCGACCCGGAGCAAACCAACAGCCGGTTGGCCTGGTATTCCTGACCTTCGGCTTCGATAGTGATTACTTCGCCCCGCTTTTCTTTGATCGTTGCTTTGGCCATCACCACATCGGCTTTGGCATGTTTCATTTTGGCGCCGATTCCGGCCACCAGTTTGCGGACCACCTTGTCTTTGCGGGCCATAATTTTTTTGAAATCGATGGAAATGTTTTCAACGTTGATTCCGTATTTACCAGCTTCCTGGGCATATTCGAGCACTTTGGCCGAATTCAGAAGCGTTTTGGTCGGGATGCAACCTTCGTTCAGACAGACACCGCCCAGCGAACGCATGTCGAAAATGACCACGCTCATGCCTTTGGCCCCGGCACGTTCAGCGGCTACATATCCCGCCGGGCCTCCACCAAGAATTGCTAAATCGTATATTTTGGTCATTGTATTTGGTTTTATTCTTTTGATATTCCTTGTTTTAAAAGTCATTCTATTTCGTCCGAGAAAATATCAATGCTTTATACAGCTTTATTCCGCGGACGACTTCCTTCAATCATTTTTTCTTTCTACCAACATTTCGCTCCTCTGGAGCTGGAAAACAACTTCAAGCCAATACCCAGAGCTTTCCCCCGTCGGGGAACGGGAAGGGGGCTTCTTTCCATTTCGTCCGAAATTAGAATATCTCTCTTTTCAACACTTTCTTGCGGACGACTTTCCTTTTCTTCCTTTTCCCCCGGGTTGAAACCGTTCGACTGAGCTCACGTCGAAGCCCGGGGCTACAAATATTTCGCTCCTACGGAGCTGGAACACAATTTTTAGCAATAACCAAGGCTTTCCCCCTATTGGGGGAACGGGAAGGGGGCCGTCAGATTTTCAATCTGCTCCTTAATCTCTCTCAGGAACAGTGTTGCCTCGCCGCCATCCAATGCCTGATGATCGTAGGTCAGCGAAAGGCCCATCATCGGAACGAATCCGTAAACGCCGTCACCTAAATCTTTCGGACGGGGAACGATGGTACAAACGCCCAAAATAGCAGTCTGCGGAATGTTGATGACTGGGGTAAACATTTCAACGCCGTAGTTTCCGAGGTTTGAAATGGTGAACGAAGCAGCTTCAGGAGCCAGCAACTCCGGACTCACATTGCCTTTGCGGCATTGCCCTGCGATGGCTTGTAACTGAGCCGAAAGTCCTTCAAGCGAAAGATCATCAGCATTTTTTACGACCGGCACCATCAACCCACGATCAGTATCCACAGCTAATCCGAGGTGTACTTTCTTGAACCAGCGCATGCTGTCGCCAATAAAATGGGAATTTACCTGAGGGTATTTTTTCAGGGCTTTGATTACAGCGAAACAAACCAAATCGTTGATGGTGATGTTCTGCGAGATTTGGCCGGCATCCAGCACTTTTTTGAATTTTTTGCGCAGGGCCATTATCTTTCGGGCATCGGCGCTCATGTGGTGAGTCAACTGAGCCGAGTTTTGCAGCGAAGTGAGCATGGCTTTGGCAATCAGCTTGCGCATGTTGGTCAGTTTTTTCACTTCAAAATCATCGCCGTAAACCGGATTGTACGAAATCAGGTCTTTGGCAATTGTTTTGCCACCCAATCCGCTTGCAGTTTCACCCGGTTTCAGGCTTTCAGCTTTGGCTTTTTCCTGAGCCAACGGAGTTAATTTTGGCATTACCTGAGCTGCAGCCTCAATGTCGCGTTCAATGATGCGGCCATCAGGACCTGAGCCTTGGAGTATCTGATAGTCCACTCCCATTTTTTCAGCGGTATTTTTTGCACGGGGCGAAATCTTTACTTTCCCTGAAGGTTCAGCAACTTTTTTAACTTCAGGAGCAGCAACAGTTTCAGCAACAGTATCCTGAGTTTCGGGTGCAGTTGCAGCAACCTGTCCGCCCGGACGGAATTCATCAACCGATTCACCGATTGCACCGATTACGGCAACGTTTACCAATACCGGAACTTCGTCGCCTTCAGCGAAAAAGACATCGAGCAAAATCCCATCTGCCTTGGCATCTTCCTCAAATGAAGCTTTATCTGTTTCATACGAAAAAAGGATATCGCCTGCTTTTACAACGTCACCCTTTTTTTTCAGCCATTCACCTAAAATACAGGTCTCAACTGATTGCCCCTGACGAGGCATTAATACCGGAATTGCCATATCTGATTTGTTTTAACAACTTTCGTCAACTTGTAAACACAACTAAAAACAACGTCGTAGCTAGAACCATTAATAAATCAATAGAAATAGCCAGATATTGTTTCAGGCATCAAAACTATATTTTTTAACTTGTAAATACAAGTTAAACTTTAAAAATGATTTTTATTTATTACTTTTGGCTCAAATTCACTCGATTATGGCTGAAGAAAACAAAGTACCACAGCATAAAAAAATCTACGAAATTCTCCGGAAGCACATTCTGACAGGAGTTTACGAAGAAGGCAGCCTTTTGCCTTCCGAAAATGAATTGTGTGCAGTACACAACATTACCCGGCCCACTGTTCGTCAGGCGCTGGAAGCTTTAGTGAAAGATGGTTTTATCTCGAAAAAGCAAGGCAAAGGAAGTATTGTACGGAAACCACCTCAGGATATAGGAATTCTTAGTATTTCAGGCACAGCTTCTGCTATTGGAAATGATTATCTGCAAACACAAATCCTTCAGAAGCCGCTCATCAAACCCTGGCCCGAAAGCTTTCCGTTTGATTTAAGTCAAACAGAGCGCGAATCAGGCTGTATTTATATGGAGCGACTTCGCCTTGTTGACGAACAACCTGTATTTTACGACATCAATCACATCCCGAACATCAATCTGCCCAGGTTTACAAGCCGCTCCTTCGAAAATAAATCACTTTTCGAAACACTTCGCTCACAATACCAGATTGAAATCAAGGGAGGAGAACAAAAACTGAAAGCAGTCAAAGCAAATCAAAGAATTGCGGAGTTGCTTAATCTTCCGGTCGGAGAACCTGTTTTAAACATGGAACGTAAGCTGGTGACCAACCGTGAAGGATTTCGCATCTATTCGACCATCTGGTTTAATTCGGCGAAGCATTCGATCTTCGGAACCTTCTAGAAACATGAATTCTTAAAATTGTGTCATTATTTACGTGCAGATTGTATTTTAGGTATTCAGTTTAAAAAATATTTTACATCTTTGCTTGCGTATTAATCATCACTTAACTCCTTTTAAATTAAAAGGTTATATTATGAAAGTATTAAAATTTGGAGGAACCTCCGTAGGATCGGTAGAAAACATGCGTGCTGTTATGCAGTTGATTACCGATGGAAATCAAAAATTAGTTGTTTTGTCGGCCATGTCTGGCACCACCAACTCCCTGGTTGAAATTGCCAACTACCTTCAGAAAAAAAACAAGGATTCGGCCAGGCAACTTATCAGCCAACTGGAACAGAAGTACCAGAAAGTGGTTAACGATTTATATACAACTGCGGTGAAGAAGGAAATGGGTAAATCCATCGTTTCCGGAATCTTCCAAACGATCAAATCATTCACTTCCGGAGATTTTAACGAAGACGGCGAAAACGCCATCGTTGCCCAGGGAGAATTGCTTTCAACTGCCCTTTTTACCGAATTAATGCTCGAAAACGGTTACAAAACCGTGAACTTACCGGCATTGGATTTCATGAAAATTGACAGCGACAAAGCTGCCGATCTGAATTTTATCCGTGAAAACATTGCCAAAATTATTGCGCAATCTGAAGATACCGATTATTACATTACTCAGGGTTTTATCTGCCGGAATGCTGAAGGGAATATTGACAAC